>NZ_JBHVXZ010000154.1:0-19944 GCF_042881395.1 Amycolatopsis sp. NPDC058278
CGTTCCGTCCGCACACCCCTCCCAACCTCTGTAGCGGGGACAGGATTTGAACCTGCGACCTCTGGGTTATGAGCCCAGCGAGCTACCGAGCTGCTCCACCCCGCGTCGTGACACCTACCTTACGCCGGCCTTTCCGGCGGGTGCAAAGCAGGTGCCCCTTTGGTAAGCGAGGTCACCCTCCCGGCTGGGTGCTGGGTGGTGGCGTGCTGCTCCCGGGCGCTGCGGTCTTGGCTGCTTCGTAGGCGCGGGCGGCCGCGTCGAGGGCGGCGAGTGCGGCGCCTTGGTCGGTGAAGTTGCCGGATTGCTGGGCGGCTTTGAGCTTGGCGAGGGCCGATTGGATGTCGGTGACGGCTCGGTCGAGGGCCGCGTTGCCGCCGCTGCTGTTGGGGGGTGGCGTCGTGGTCGGGGTGGTGGGTGTCGTCGGCGATGTCGGCTGCCCGGCTTGGGGCGGTGTGGTGGTGGCTTCGCCGGTGCCGGCGCCGAAGACCTGGTCGAGGGCTTCCTGGAGGGTGGCGCCGTAGCCGACCTTGGGTCCGTAGGAGACGAGGACGCGGGCCAGCTGCGGGTAGCTGTTCTGGTTGCGCTGCCGGATGTAGACGGGTTCGACGTAGAGGAAGCCGTCGGCGACCGGGAGCGTGATCAGGTTGCCGTAGATGGGGGTGACGTTGGGGTTGTTGAAGAGGGTGCGGTCCTGGGCGACGCGGGAGTCGCTCTGGAAGCGGTTCTGGACTTGGACCGGGCCGTCGACCTGGGTGGCTCCGGTGGCCGCGCTGGGTAGCTGGAGGACGCGGATCTTGCCGTAGTCGAGGGGGTCGGAGGACACCGACATCCACGACGCGAGGTACTGGCGCTGGAGACCGGTGAGCGAGCTGGTCAGCTGGAACGTCGGTTTGGTCTGGCCCGGGGTGTCGGCGAGGACGTAGTAGCCGGGCTGGTTGGCCGCGCCGGCCGCGGCCGGGTTCGAGCCGCCTTCGGCGGTCGGGTCCTGCGGGACGCTCCAGAAGGCCTGCTGCGAGTAGAACTCCTGCGGGTTGCTGACGTGGTAGCGGGACAGCAGTTCACGCTGGATCTTGAAGAGGTCTTCGGGGTAGCGGAAGTGGGCGCGCAGGTCCGGGGAGATCTCGGAGCTGGGCTTCACGAGCCCGGGGAAGACCTTCTCCCAGGCGTTGAGGACCGGTTCCTTGTCGTCGATCGAGTAGAGCTTCACGCTGCCGTTGAAGGCGTCGACGGTGGCCTTGACCGAGTTGCGGATGTAGTTGATGGAGCTGTTGGCCTGGCGGGCGACGCCGTTGAGGGAGTCGTTCGTGGCCGCGCCGAGCTGGGTCTGCTGGGCGTACGGGAAGTTGTTGAGGGTGGTGTAGCCGTCGATGATCCACTGGATCTTGCCGTCGACGACCGCCGGGTACGGGTCGCCGTCGAGGGTCAGCCACGGCGCGATCTTGCTGACGCGGTCGCGCGGGTCGCGGTTGTACATGATCTTGGAGTTGTCGCCGATGGCGTCGGAGAACAGGATGTTCCGTTCGCCGTACTCGGCGGCGAAGGCGAGGCGGTTGAACCAGTTGTCGATCGGGACGCCGCCGGTGCCCGTGTACTTGTAGCGGTCGGTGGCGGTGTCGTACTCGCCGGGCGCGTTGCCGGTGGTGCCGCCGACGATGGCGTAGTCGGATTCCGCGGCGGACAGCTCGCCGTAGTAGATGCGCGGTTCCTTGACCTCGATGCCGGGCTGGCCCGGGGCGGAGGAGCCGGCTCCCGACGGGTTCTGCGTGTCGCTGGTCGTGGCGATCGGGTAGCCGCCGTCGGAGTTGGCGTCCTTGACCGCGCGGTCGATCGTGTTGGCCGGTGCGACGACGAAGCCGTTGCCGTGGGTGTAGACGAGGTGCTTGTTGATCCAGCTGGTCTGGTTGCCGGTGAGGCCCTCGGTCTTGATCTCCTTGGCGGCGACGATGTAGTCCTGCGCCACGCCGCCGACGGTGTAGCGGTCGATGTCCAGCTTGGCCGGGAAGCCGTAGAAGTTCTCGCGGCCGACGCGCTGGGTGAAGGTGTCGGAGAGGATGTTCGGGTCGAGCAGCCGGATGTTGGACATCGTCCCGTTGTCGCTCTTGATCTGGTCCGGGGTGGCGTCCGACTTGCCGGTGTAGGGCTGGTACTGGACGTCGGTGAGGCCGTAGGCGCGGCGGGTGGCGTCCATGTTGCGCTGGATGGACGTCGCTTCCTTCTCGTTCGCGTTCGGCTTCACCGAGAACTGGTCGAGGACGGCGGGCCAGGCGACGCCGACGAGGATGCCGGACAGGATCAGCAGCACCAGGGCGATGGCCGGGAGCTGCAGGTTGCGCAGGAAGGCGCCGGCGAAGAACGCGACCGCGCAGATCACCGAGATGCACAGCAGGATCAGCTTGGCGGGCAGCACCGCGTTGAGGTCGGTGTACGTGGCGCCGACGAACAGCGGCATCCCGCGGTCGGACAGCAGCAGGTTGTACCGGTCGAAGAAGTACTCGACCGCCTTCAGCAGCACGAAGAGCCCGACGGTGATGGCGAGCTGGGCGCGGGTCGGGCCGGCGAGCTGGCCGCCCTTGCCGGCCAGGCGGATCCCGCCGAAGACGTAGTGGGAGATGAGCGCGCCGAAGAAGGAGATGACGACCGTGATGAACAGCCAGCCGAGCAGCCAGTTGATGAACGGGAGGTCGAAGGCGTAGAAGCCGACGTCGTTGCCGAACTCGGGGTCGGTCTGGCCGAACGAGGTGCCGTTGAGGAACAGCTGCACGACCTGCCAGTCGCCCTGGGCGGACAGGCCGGCGATGAGGCCGGTGAGCACCGGGATGCCGACGCCGAAGAGGCGGATGCGGGCGACGATCGCCGACCGGTAGCGCGCCAGCGGGTCGTCGGCGCCGGAGATCGGCACGAACACCGGCCGGGTCCGGTAGGCGATCATCAGGCTGACCGCCAGCGCCCCGCCGACGAGCAGGCCGACGGCGAAGAACAGGATGATCCGGGTCACCACCTGGGTGGTGAACACCTCTCGCGCGCCGACTTCGCCGAACCACAGCCAGTCGACGTACGTGTCGAGGAGACGGGCCCCGAGCAACAGCGCCAGCACGATCACCGCGGCGATGATGAGGAGGATCCGGCTCCGCCGGGACAGCTTCGGCAGGCTCACCGGGGGCCGAGTCGCCACGGCACACGCTCCTGTCTTCGTCAATACTTGAGCAGGGGCGCGTGCGCCCCCTGATTCCCTAACTCTACGGATGCCCGGTGAAGTTCCCGGGACCCGCCCAAACCGGACTGGCGGCGTCGGCGCGCGGGCCGACCTGACACGATGTGCGCATGGCAGCGAACGAAGCGCGACAGGCCGGCGTGGCCGCGCTCGCCCGTGAAATCGAGGAGTTCATGGCCGCGGGCGGCTGGGACCAGCCGCCGCAGCTGTTCGCGCTGGTGCCGACGGCGGCGCTGCTGGACGAGCAGCCGGAGCTGGCCGGCCAGCTCGACCGGGCGAACCCGCTGACGCCGGTGGCGCAGGAAGCGCTGCCGGAGGGCGACCTGGCCGAGGCGCTGGGCCGGATCGCGTGGCCGGACCTCGTCATCGGGTGCGCGCTGGCCCAGGAGATCATCGTGCTGCCGCCGGGCTCGGAGTCGGAGCTGCCGGACGTCGCCGAGGCGGACGCCGAGAGCCTCCGCCGCGCGGCCGCCGACCACCCGCAGCGCACGGAGGCCCGCTTGGTGGCGGCCGTCGTGCGCGACGGGGAGGGCGCCTGCGTGATGCGGCTGCGCGGGATCGGCACGGCCGAGGGCACGGACGAGACGATGGACGAGATCGTGGAAAGTCCCGAGCTGGCCCCGAACCTGCTCGAAGCGTTGAAGGCCACGCTGCTGCCCTAGCAGGCGGCCGTCGGCCGTCCCGCCTTGAGGTTGGCCAGCTGGGTGAGCGCGTCGTCCAGTGTGGACACCTTGATGAGGTTGAGCCCCTCGGGCGCGTTGCTCTTGGCCTCGGCGCAGTTGTGCTCGGGCACCAGGAAGTCCGTGGCTCCCGCCTCACGGGCGCCGACGACCTTGAACGAGATCCCGCCGATCGGGTCGACCTCGCCGGTCTCGGTGATCTCGCCGGTGCCGGCGATGTGCCGGCCGCCCGCGAGGTCGCCGGACTGCAGCCGGTCGATGATGGCGAGGGTGAACATCAGCCCGGCCGACGGGCCGCCGACGTCCTGCAGGGAGATGTTGACGGTGAACGGCGCGTCGGCGCGGTCGGCCGCGGTGAGGCCGATGAAGCCCTCCTTGCGGTCGGGGCGCGCGGCGAGGGTGAGCGGCACGGTCCGCTCGGGCTGGCCGTCCGACTGGAAGGTGATCTGGACGGTCTGGCCGGGCAGGGTGCCGGCGAGCGCGGCCCGCACGTCGGCGGCCTCGGCGATCTTCTTGCCGTTGACGGTGATCAGCTTGTCGCCGGGCGAGAGCACGTGGTCGGCCGGGCTGCCGGAGACGATCTGCTTCGCCAGCACCTTGATCGGGTAGCCCAGCTTGCGCAGGGCGGCGACCTGGGCGTTCGTCTGCGAGTCCTGCAGCTGCTGGATGTTCTCCTGCTTGACCTGCTCGTTCGTCTCGCCCGGCTTGAAGTACTCCTCGCGCGGCGCGAGCGCGAACCGGCCGCTCGCCCAGAAGCCGAGGCCCTGGAACAGGGTGACGCCGTCGTGCAGGGAGACGGTCGTCATCCGCAGCTCGCCGGTGGTCGGGTGGGTCTCGTGCCCGGTGACCTGGATGACCGGGTTGCCCGCCGCGTCGCGACCCAGCGTGTCGTAGGTCGGGCCCGGGCTGATCGCGACGAACGGCACCGGCACGACCGAGCCGAGCACCACGAAGATCAGGAACAGCGAGCCGCTGACCACCAGCGTCCAGCCACGGCGGGTCATCCGGCGGGCCTCGCCGGCCGGCTCCGGCGCCGGTTCCGGGGCGCTCTTCGCGGGGGCGGTCTCCTCGGAGGACTTGGTCACGACCGACAGCGTACGGTGACCGCGTTCGCTTCCCGGTGAAGGCCACGCACACGGGTCCGGTCGACCCCCTCGGGGGCCGCCGACCCGCGTACGGTGGACACATGAGCAAACCCCCGTTCGGCTTCGGACCTTCCGATCCCGACAAACGAGGTGAGAACGACCCCTCGGAAGGCGGGCAGCAGTCCGGCGCCGAGGCCTTCAACCAGCTCGGGCAGATGCTGAGCCAGCTGGGCCAGATGCTCAGCCAGGCCGGCACCTCGACCGGACCGGTGAACTACGACCTCGCCAAGCAGATCGCCCTGCAGACCCTCGGCAGCGAGGGCAACACCGGAGAGAGCAAGCTCGGCTTCCGCGGCGGCGACGACGCGAACGCCGCGGTCCGCGACGCCGCCCACCTGGCCGAGCTGTGGCTCGACGCGGCGACGGTGTACCCGGCCGGCGCGACGTCGACGGTCGCCTGGTCGCCGCGCTCCTGGGTGGAGAAGACGCTCCCGACGTGGCAGCGGCTGTGCGACCCGGTGGCCCGGCAGGTCTCGGGCGCCTGGATGGAGGCGCTGCCGGAGGAGGCCAAGCAGGCCGCGGGCCCGCTGCTGCAGATGATGGGGCAGATGGGCGGGATGGCCTTCGGCTCCCAGCTCGGCAACGCGCTGGCCCAGCTGGCCTCGGAGATGCTGACCTCGACGGAGATCGGCCTCCCCCTGGCCCCGGCCGGCACGTCGGCCCTGCTCCCGGCGAACATCGAAAAGTTCGCCGAGGGCCTGGAGCTGCCCAACAGCGAGATCCTGGTGTTCCTGGCCGCCCGCGAGGCGGCACACCAGCGCCTGTTCACGCACGTGCCGTGGTTGCGGCAGCGCCTGCTGGCGACGGTCGAGGAGTTCGCGCACGGCATTTCGGTGGACACGTCGGCCCTGGAGTCCCTGGCCGGCCGGATCGACCCGGCGAACCCGGCGAGCATCGAAGAGGCGATGTCCTCGGGGCTGCTGGAGCCCCAGACGACGGAGGAGCAGAAGGCGGCGCTGAGGCGTCTGGAGACGCTGCTGGCGCTGGTCGAAGGCTGGGTCGACGTGGTGGTGGCCGAAGCGGTGGGCGACCGCCTCCCGGGAGCGGACGCCCTGCGCGAGACGCTGCGCCGCCGCCGCGCGACGGGCGGCCCGGCCGAGCAGACGTTCGCCACCCTGGTCGGCCTGGAACTGCGTCCCCGCCGCATGAGGGACGCATCGAACCTGTGGTCGCTGGTGGGCGACCGCCACGGCACGGAAAAGCGCGACGGCCTCTGGTCCCACCCGGACCTGATGCCGACGGCCGAGGACCTGGACGAGCCGATCGACTTCGCGGACCGGGTGGGTTCGGCGGGCTCGATCGACGACCTGGACCCGATGGCCGAGCTGGAGCGCACGGAACGTTCGGAGCGCGCGGAGCGGGAGAAGGACACCCCGCCGAAGCCGTCCGGCGACAACCCCGAAGAGGGCGACACCAAGAGCTGAGCAGCACCCCGGAGCCGGGCGTCTCGCACCGCGAGGCGCCCGGCTCCATTTCGCCCGAGCCTCCTCATCGCCCACCGTGTCGTCCCCCCAGACACGCGTGTCGTCCCCTAGGTACGCGTGTGGTCCCCCAGGTAAGCGTGTCGACCCTCCAGACACACGTGTCGACCCTCCAGACACGCGAACTGACCCTCCAGACACACGAGCCGACCCTCCAAGCACGTATGTCCGTCCGCCGAGTCGCACGCAAGCCCCGCGAACCGGTCGTCGCATCCGACGAAACCGGGGTGACCCGCAACCACGGATCACCCCGGTCACCGTCACCCGTTCAGTCCTCGGTGGAGATCCCCCACCCGGCGGCGGCCGACAACCCCTCCAGATACCCGATCGCCCGTTCCGTCTTCGGGTACCGCTGCACCAGCGCCCAGAAAGCCGCGTCGTGCCCGGGCTCCCGCAGGTGCGCCAGCTCGTGCACCAGCACGTAGTCCAGCACCCACGGAGGCACCTTCCGCAGCCGTTCGCTGACCCGGATGGTCGCGTCGACCGGCGTGCAGGACGCCCACCGCGTGCGCATCGGCGGCACCCAGCGGACGCTCGCCGGCACCGCGGTGCCGCCCAGGTACTTGCCCGACAGCAGCGCGCAACGCGCCAGCAGGGCTTCGTCCGACGTCTTCGGGGACGCCGGCCGACGTGGTTCCGAGCGCTGCAGCTTGCGCTCCATCTCGGCGACCCAGTGTTTCTCCTCCGCCCTGGTCATCCGCGCGGGGATGAGCACGACGAGCGTGTCGTCGTTCCAATACGCGGTGACCGTCCGGTGCCGGCGCTGGCTGCGCCGCACTTCGACCTTGTGTCCGGGTGTGTCCGACGGGGGGTTCGTTTCCCCCCGGCCTCTCAGTGAGGGCATCCGTGCTTCGACCACCCGACAACGGTAAGGCCAGGCACCGACAACTCCGAGTGCGTTGAGGTCACAGACCCGAGTTGTCCACAGCCGGTTCCACTTGTGGACAACTCGGCCGTTCCGGCTCCTTCCGAGGCCGCCCGGTCGCCGCCGGGTGCGATCCTGCGGACATGATCCTCGACACCGCGGACATGCCACCGGTACTCCTGCCGGCGCACCCTGCCCTGCTCCCGGGTCTCACCCTGCTCGAACGCGGTCCCCGGGAGATCCAGATCGGCCTCGACCCGCGCCACGGCGTGATCGTCGAAAACCTCTCCCCGCACCTCGCCGCGAAGCTGCGCGCCCTCGACGGCAGCAAGCCCGTCGAGCGGCTTCTGCTCGCGGAGAGCGAACACCGCGACCAGCTGCGGACGCTGCTGCGGCAGCTGACCGCGCTCGGCCTGGTCACCGACGCCGGCCGGCCCGACGGCCCGGGCTTCCGCGGCGAGCCCGGCCTCTGGTCGCTGCGGGCCCGGCACCACCAGCCGGCCATGGCGGACCGGCGGCGCGCGGCCGCCGTCTCGGTGCACGGCAACGGCCGGGTGGCGGTGGCGGCCGCCGTGCTGCTGGCCAACGCCGGCATCGGGCACGTCGAGCTGCAGGTGTCCGGCACGGTGACCGAGCACGACCTCGGCTCCGGCTTCATCCCCGCGGACCTGGGCCGGTCCCGGCGGCAGGCCCTCGCCGACCTGCTCCGCCGGGTCGATCCCGAGGTCCGCGTCACCCGCCTGCACGACCGGTACCCGGACCTGGCGCTGCTCACCGACGCCGTCGTACCGGCTCCCGAGCTCGTCGCCGAGCTGATGGGCGATGGCGTCCCCCACCTGGCGGCGCGCGTCCGCGACGGCACGGGCATCGTCGGGCCCCTGGTCGTACCGGGCCGCAGTTCGTGCCTGCGGTGCGCCGACCTGCACCGCACGGACCTCGACCCGTGCTGGCCGCGCGTCGCCGGGCAGCTCGCCGGCCGGCACCAGCGGCCGGACCTCGGCGCGGTCCAGTGCTGCGCGTCGCTGGCCGTCGCCCAGGCGATGCGGCTGCTCTCCCCCAGTGCGCCGGCCCCACCGACGTGGAACGCGACGCTCGAGATCGACGCCTTCGACGGCCGCATCCGCCACCGGGGCTGGCCGCCGCACCCGCGGTGCCGGTGCGGTGCCCGGGAGGTGATCCTGGAGACGTAGCCCACGAAGACGTCGCTCGCAGGCTGCGCGACGCCGACGCCGCAGGGCAGAATCGCCGTTGTGACCGACTTCCGCGACCCAGCCGATCGTGACACCGCGATGCCGCGCAAGGGTGCCGCCCGTACCGCCAAGCTCGCCAGTCTCCCGCTCGGCATCGCCGGCCGGGCGGTCGGCGGCTGGGGCAAGAGGCTCGCGGGCCAGAGCGCGGAACAGGTGAACGCGACGCTGTCGGCGAAGGCCGCCGAGCAGCTGTTCGAGGTGCTCGGCACGCTCAAGGGCGGGGCGATGAAGTTCGGCCAGGCGCTGAGCGTGTTCGAGGCGGCGGTGCCGGACGACATGGCGAAGCCGTACCGCGAAGCGCTGACGAAGCTGCAGGCCGCCGCGCCGCCGATGTCGGTCCGGCAGACCCACCGGGTGCTCGCCGAGCAGCTGGGCCGCACCTGGACCAGCCGGTTCGCCTCGTTCGACGACGAGCCGGCGGCGGCCGCGAGCATCGGCCAGGTGCACCGCGCGGTCTGGCACGACGGCCGCGCGGTCGCGGTCAAGGTGCAGTACCCGGGCGCCGACGAGGCCCTGCGCAGCGACCTGCGGCAGCTGCAGCGGTTCAGCAGGCTGTTCCAGGCGTTCGTGCCGGGCACCGAGGTCAAGCCGCTGCTGGCCGAGCTCGCGGAGCGGATGAACGAGGAGCTCGATTACCAGGCCGAGGCCCAGCACCAGCGCGCCTTCGCGAAGGCGTTCGACGGCGATCCCGGCATCCTGGTGCCGCGGGTGGTGGCCAGCGCACCGAAGGTCGTCGTGACGGAATGGGTGAGCGGCACGCCGTTGTCGAAGGTGATCGCGGACGGCGACCGTGAGACCCGGAACCTCGCGGGCCGGCTGCTGGCGGAGTTCCACTACTCGTCGCCGGAGCGCGTCCACCTGCTGCACTCGGACCCGCACCCGGGCAACTTCATGATCACCGAGGACGACAGGCTGGTCGTCATCGACTTCGGCGGCGTCGCCCGGCTGCCCGAAGGCATCCCCCGCCACCTGGGTGAGATGACGCGGCTGGCGCTCGACGGCGAGTCCGCCGGGCTGATGCGCCTCCTGCGGGAGAACCGGTTCATCCGGCCGGACAGCGACCTCACCGCGGAGGAGGTGCTCGCCTACCTCGCGCCGTTCACCGAGCCGCTGGCGGCGCCGACGTTCCACTTCACGCGCCGCTGGATGCAGAAGCAGGCCGGGCGGGTGGGCGACAGCCGCGGCAACGACTTCCGCGTCGGGCGCTCGCTCAACCTGCCGCCCGAGTACCTGATGATCCACCGGGTGACGGCGGGGTCGACCGGCATCCTCTGCCAGCTCGACGCGGAGATCCCGGCCCGCGGCATCGTGGAGCGCTGGCAGCCGGGGTTCGCCGCCTGAGTTGTCCACAGGCGGGGCCCCGAACGGAGGGATTCCGCCGAGTTGTCCACAGCTGCGGCGGACGGGGTTCCACCCGGTTGGCCGAGCCGCCATGCTCGGAGCATGACTGCTACTCAATGCGCTGACCCGCTCGCCCTTCGTAATCCCGGCGGCTGCGAGGTGATGAACCTCGAACAGTTGCGCCGGGCGGGGGTGTCCGACCGAAGAACCCGGCGGCTCTGCGGCCCGGGAGGGCCGTGGCGCCGCCTGCACCCCGGTGTCGTCCTGCTGCGCAACACCACCCCGACGCGTCAGCACCTGCTGCACGCCGCGTTGGTGCGCTACGGGCCCGGGGTGGTGATCACCGGGGCCGACGCCCTGCAGGCCCACGGCGTGAAGTGCCCGGCAGAGGATGAGATCCGCCTGCTGGTGCCCGACCACTGCCGGGTGGTGGCCTGCGAGGGGGTCAGCTTGGCGCGCACGGCCCGGCTACCGGACCCGGTCGAGGTCGACGGCCTCCCGTTCGCCCCGCCGGCGAGGGCGACGCTGGACCTGGCCCGGTCCGCACCCGACCGGGCTCTCATCCGGCAGCTGCTGACGTTGCCGCTCTACTGGGGCCTGTGCGACCGGCAGGAGCTGCTGGCGGAGCTCGAGGCCGGCCCCCAGCGCGGCACGGCGGTGGTCCGCAAGGTGCTGCGCGACCTCGACGAAGGGCCGATCCAGGCGCACGGCCTGGCCGCCCAGGTCCTGGACCTGGTGCCTCTCCCGCCGCCGAGCTGGGACCAGACGATCTGCGACCGCCGCGGCCGCCGCATCGGCGAGGCGGACGCCTGGTGGGACGAGTTCGGCCTGGCCTGGCAGTACCGCTGCAACCCGGGCCTGGGAGGCGGTTTCAGTCACCTGGCCCTGGCGGCGACGGGCATCGTGCTGGTCCGCTGCACGGTCCGGCAGCTGCGCCAGGTCCCGCGAGAGGTGGCGCAGGAGCTGGCGAGGGCGTTCGGCGAAGCGTCCCGCACGCCTCGCCCCAAGGTCCGAGCGGTTCCACAGACGCTCGTCGGAGACGCGGCCTGACCACCACCGTCAACCAATCAGGAGGGCGAAGTGATCACCAATACTCGTCGGGCAGCTTGCCTTCGATGTCCCGCACGTGCTGCCGCGCGCAGTCCGGGCACAGCCACCGCAGTGCGCCACGCTCACGGGTGGAGACCCAGGCGAGCGCCGTAGCCGGATCGTCGTCGGCAGTGCGCGTCCGGCCGCAGCGCGTACACACGACCGGTTCCGGGGCCGTCACTTCAGCCGTCCACAGTGGATCGCCTTGGCGCCGAACAGGTACAGGTCGTCCCGCCGGCCGAGGAAGTCCGGGCTCTGCGGGTCGGTCAAGGTGGCGGCCGCGGCCCGGTCGTCGGCGTCGAGCCACTCCCCGGCCGACTCCGCAATCCACCCGACACGGTGCACCACGTACTCACGAAGGAGGTCCGAGCCCGGCATCGGGTGATCGATGAGCGCGCCGAACGACTCGACGTCCGCGAGGCCGGCTTCGCGCAGCGCGCGCGGCCAGCCGTAGGGCATGGCGACGCTGCCCGGAATCCCGGCCCGCATCCGCTCGAACCACGTGGCCCGGGCGGCCAGCAGCCGATGCTCCAGCCCGGGGCGCCCGACTCCCAGCTCCCACGGGAGGCACCGCATCTCGAGGCCGCCCTCGGAGATGGCCAGCACCCCGCCCGGCCGCAGCAGCCCGGCAAGCGTGCGCAGCGCGGCCTGCTGATCGCCGATGTGGTGCACGACGCCGGACGCCCACACAAGGTCGGCGGCGGGCACGGCCAGCGCGGGATCGGTGAGGTCCCCGAGCAGGCTGACGACCTCGACGGACTCGCCGGCCACCCCGGCAACGGCCTGTTCGGCCGCGACCAGCAGCTTCGGCGTGGCATCGAAGAGCACAACGGTGCCCCCACCGCGGCGGGCGAGTTCGCGCGCGAACAGCACGCTCATCCCCCCGGCCCCGCACCCGACATCGACCACGGTCGGCCGCTCCCCCACCGACCCGACAAGCCGCCGGGCAACGGGCGCGAGCGCCTCGGCATCGAGGGAGTCGGCCATGCGCAGCTGGGCCAGTCGCTCCGCCCAGTCGATGTCGCCGTGGGTGTGTCCGGACATCACCCCATTCAACACCAGCGGCCCCAGCCTCGACCGCCACGTAAGGAGGCCACCCGAAGGAGGCCCCGAGAAACCGAACGCCACAGCAAGCGCCCCGGCAACGGCACCCGGCATCCTCACAACGGCGGGCGCACCTCGCACCGCAGCGACACGCCCCGCCCGCCACCGCCAGCGGCACGGGAGCACGCCCGGCGGCAGCGGCGGCAATGGCAGGACGCAATCGCGCACTGCCGGAGCACGATCCACCCGCGCACGCCCGGCGGCACCGGACCCACCACGACAGCACAGCCGCCCTGCGCAACGCGAGCACGCCCACCGGCCCACGTGGCAAAGACCGAAGCACAAAGCCCCCACCGCCCGCGGACGGGCGGCAGGGGCCTGCGCTCAGTTCTGGTCCTGGTACCGCTCCGCCCGGCGAGCGGCCCAGCGGGCTACTCGCGTCCAACGGCGGGCGGCACGCGCGCCACCTCGGGCCCGCTGGGCGCGGACCCCCTCCTCCAGGTCCCGTATTCGGGCCCTGGACAGTTCTTCGTAAAGCAACATCTCGCTGATCTCCTCGATCTCGGTCTTCGTCAGCTGCAGCTCTTCGCTGCGGGGGTGGGCTTCGTAATCCCTCGTGGTGACCGGTTCGACGCTCATGCGGCGGCGCTCCGGTGGTCGCCGCCGGCCTTGGCGGCGACGGGCTCGACAGCTGCGTTCTTGCGCGGGCGGCCGCGGGGCCGCTTGCGCGCGATCACCGCGCCGCGCTCGAAGATCTCGCCGCCCCAGACGCCCCACGGCTCGCGACGGGCCAGGGCACCGGCCAGGCAGGCCTCGCGGACCGGGCAGTCGGCGCACTGCGCCTTGGCGCGCTCGAGCTCGGCCGGGGACTCCGCGAACCACAGGTCCGCGTCGCCCGAACGGCAGGGCAGCGCGACGTCGGGGACGGTGATCGGGTCGAGCAGGTCGGCGAATATTGCCTCACCCGAGGTGTAGGCGATGGCCGAAGACATGGTGGTTCCTCCTTGTGCCGTACGGGTTTTCGGTTGGGTGCTGGAGCTGGGCAACGCTGTTCCTCTTGGGTTGTGCAGCCAAAAAGCACGAAGGCCGCGGATCCGGGTTTCCCGGTTCCGCGGCCTTCGTGAGCCTCGTGTCCTGACTAGGTCAGGAACTTCGCTCCCGTATCGACGACGGAACACGGAACTGCTTGATGGTCGGCAGATCGGCCTGCGGGTACGCGGCGAGAACGCCCTGCGTCCCGAAGACGACGACACCGGTGGCCCAACGACGCGAGACGCGCCGCATGCCACGGATCTCGTGAGCGCTCACGGACACACCAGTGCCCGGGCGCTGAGCAGCCGCGACTTCCGCGGCGCAGGACAGACGGGTGCCCGGGTTCGTGAGCGTCGTGTTGATGATCATTTCACCGGCACCTCCTTCTGTACTCTGCACACGCGACCGCCGAGCGGCGCTTCTGTAGATCCCCAGTCGAGCCCTTCGGGCTCGGTACTGGCAGGTTATTGCCCCGCACCACACGGGGGCAACTCAATTAACGGGAAAATCCTCGAAGATACGAAGATCGTCCCTGAGCAGCGGGTTCGCCGCGTCGATCATGGTTCGGACGCGGTCAAGACTCCGTCGACGCCCGGACGACGCCGAGGATCTCCGCGCCGAAGCGTTCGAGCTTCGTCGCACCGATGCCGGAGATCGACACAAGCGCCGCTTCGTCGGCCGGGCGCTGCTCGGCGATGGCCATCAGCGTCGCGTCGGTGAACACGACGAACGTCGGCACCTTGAGCTCGCGCGCCCGGTCGGCGCGCCACGACTTCAGCCGCTCCAGCAGGCCCTCATCCACTGTGGACGGGCAGCGCCCGCAGCGGCCCAGCTTGACGTCGATGGTCTCCAGCAGCGGCCCGCCGCAGACGCGGCAACGCGTCTTGACCGGCGTCGCCGGCTTCTGCTGGGACCGCGCGACGCGAGCGGCCGGGTGGTCCTCCGGGACCAGGCCGTAGAGGAACCGGCTGCGCCGCCGGTTGCGCCGTCCACCCGGCGTGCGGGACAGCGCCCAGGACAGCCACAGGTGCTCGCGGGCCCGGGTGACGCCGACGTAGAACAGCCGCCGCTCCTCCTCGATCGCCGCTTCGTCGTCGCCGGCGTGCAGGATCGGCATCGTGCCCTCGGCGAGGCCGACGAGGAACACCGCGTCCCACTCGAGGCCCTTCGCCGCGTGCAGCGACGCCAGCGTCACGCCCTCGACCGTCGGCGGGTGCTGGGCGGCGGCGCGCTGGTCGAGCTCGGCGCAGAAGCGCGGCAGATCCGCGTCCGCGACCGTCGAAGCGAGCTCTTCGGCCAGTTCGACGATCGCCAGGAGCGCGTCCCACCGTTCCTTCGCCGCGCCACCGGCGGGCGGCGACTCGGTCAGGCCGACCCGGGCGAGCACCGAACGCACCGTCGTGACCAGGTCGGAGCTGCCGTCGCCGCTCGCCATCCGCAGCGCGGACATCGCCTGCCGGACCTCCGTCCGGTTGAAGAACCGCTCGCCGCCGCGGACCAGGTACGGGACGCCGGCCTCGGCCAGCGCCGACTCGTAGGCCTCGGACTGGGCGTTCACCCGGTAGAGGATCGCGATCTCGCTCGCCGAGACGCCGCCGTCGAGCAGCTCGCGCACCCGGCGGGCGACGGCCCCGGCTTCGACCGCCTCGTCGTCGAACTCGGCGAAGCGCGGCTCCGGCCCCGGCGGCCGCTGGCCGATCAGCTTCAGCCGCGAGCCCGCCGGCCGTCCCCGCGCCGCGCCGATCACCCGGTTGGCCAGTGCGACGACCTCGGGTGTCGACCGGTAGTCGCGCTCGAGGCGGACGACTGTGGCGTCCGGGTAGCGCCGGGTGAACTCCAGCAGCGGCCGCGGCGACGCGCCGCCGAAGGAGTAGATGGTCTGGTTGGCGTCGCCGACGACGGTCAGGTCGTCGCGGCCGCCGAGCCACGCGTCGAGCAGGCGCTGCTGCAGCGGCGTGACGTCCTGGTACTCGTCGACGACGAAGCAGCGGTAGCGCTCCCGGAACTCCTCGGCGACGGTGCCGTGCTCCTCGAGCACCGCGGTCGTGTGCAGCAGGAGGTCGTCGAAGTCGAGCACCTGCGCGGCGTTCTTCAGTTCTTCGTACGTGCGGTACACCTCGGCGACCTGCGCCGCCGGGGCCGGGATGTCCCGCTGGGCGCGCGCGGTGACGGCCGGGTAGTCGTCCGGGCTGATCAGCGACGCCTTCGCCCACTCGATCTCGCTCGCCAGGTCGCGTAGGATCTCGACCTCGGTCCCGAGCTTGGCCCGGTTGGCGGCCTGGCCGACGTACCGCAGCTTGTTCTCCAGCAGGTCCCACGGCCGGTCGCCGACCACGCGCGGCCAGAAGTACCGCAGCTGGCGGCGGGCGGCGGCGTGGAACGTCAGCGCCTGCGCCGCTTCGACGCCGAGGCCGCGCAGCCGCGTCCGCATCTCCCCGGCGGCCCGCGTCGTGAACGTGACGGCGAGGACCTGACCGGCGGAAACGTGCCCGGATCGGACGAGGTGGGCGATCCGGTGGGTGATCGTGCGGGTCTTGCCCGTGCCGGCTCCGGCGAGGACGCAGACCGGCCCCCGTGGGGCACTGGCGGCGGCGCGCTGCTCGGGGTCGAGACCATCGAGCAGACGGTTGATGCTCTTGGTGGAAAGTACGCCGGTCACGTCCGGCATCCTCGCAGAGGGGGACGGGGAAACGGGGCAGGGGCACGCGGCCGTATCCTGGTCATATGGCGGGACAGCAGGACAAGGAAGCGGCCAAGCAGGCCAAGAAGGAGAAGCGCGCGGCGAGCAAGGCCCGCCGTGGCCAGCTCTTCGAGGCCTTCAAGATGCAGCGCAAGGAAGACCCCTGGCTCATCCCGTGGATGGTCGGGTCGATCGTCGTCGTCGCCGGCGTGGCGTTCGGGATCGGGTTCTTCTTCGACGCGCAGTGGGTGCTGCTGCCGCTCGGCCTGGTGCTCGGCGCCCTGCTCGCCATGATCATCTTCGGCCGGCGCGTCCAGAAGACGGTCTACTCGAAGGCCGACGGCCAGCCCGGCGCCGCGGCGTGGGCGCTGGAGAACCTGCGCGGCCGCTGGAAGGTGACGCCGACCGTCGCGGCGACCACCCAGCTCGACGCCGTACACCGCGTGCTCGGCGGCCCGGGCGTGGTGCTCGTCGCCGAAGGCGCGCCGCACCGCGTGAAGACCCTGCTCGCCCAGGAGAAGAAGCGCGTCTCCCGCCTGATCGGCGACACGCCGATCTACGACGTGACAATCGGCCACGAAGACGGCCAGCTCCCGCTGAAGAAGCTCCAGGGCTACCTGATGAAGCTGCCCCGCAACCTCAAGCCGGCCCAGGTCGACGCGCTCGAGGCGAAGCTGGCGGCGCTCGGCAACCGCGGCGCGGCACTGCCCAAGGGCCCGATGCCGGCCGGCGCGAAGATGCGCAACGTCCAGCGGACGATCCGCCGCCGCTGACCCAGCTCACGAAGAAAGCCCCCGTCCGGATCCGGACGGGGGCTTTCTTCGTGAGCGGCAATTCTGCCGCCCGGACCGGCCCTGACCAGGGGAAGTTCGGGAGCACCGCCGTCGCGAGGATCACCGAGCACGACCCGCGGCGGCTGTTCGGCTCGTCCTTCTCGGACGTACCGCTGTCCATGGCGTACGAGGTCGCTCGCGACAGCGTGGTCGACGGCGAGCGGGAGGCGGCCCGCTCGCTGACGGCCTTCCACGACACGCTCGTAGAGGTGGTCCGGACCTACCGGGCCGTCGACGAGGCGTCCGCGGAGAACCTCCGCCGCGCCGGGCTGGCACCGTGAACCTCGACGAGCTGGCTCCGGAGTTCACCAAGCACTGGATGCTGCTGGGCGTCAGCCTGCCTTCGGCGATCGCGGTGATGGCCGAATCCGAGCTGATCATGGGGGTCAAGTACAGCTTTGACGACTACTACGCGCCCGCGGCGCAGCTCTCGGGCCAGTCGCTCGACGAAGCTAGCCTGCAGTACGTAAGGCGGCCAGCTCGTGGACTTCGTCAACGGCGAACGCGACATCGCCCGCGATCTCGCCGCGGCACTGCTCGCCCACGCCACGATCCTCCACACCGCGCGACAGAACTGGGTCAAGCTGGCCGACGGCCTGGTCGAAGCCGTGCGGAAGAAGCAGGAGGACGATTCGAACAAGCTCCTGCAGATCGTCGTCACCGCGCTGGGCGCCGTCTTCACCGCCGCGCTCGGCGTCGTCACCGCCGACACCGGCGAAGCCCTGGTCATCGGCCTGCTCGAGTACGTCGCCGACGTCGCCACCGAGGCCGGCAAGCAGGCAATCGGTGGCGGCTCCTACGAAGAGATCGCCGACTCGTACTTCGACGCCTGCCGGAAGCTCCAGGACCAGGTCGACGAGACGATCCAGACCGAAGTGCTCGACCGCATCACCCCGTACGCGGAGCACCGGCCGACGCCGCCGCCACCGCCGCTGGACCTTCCCCGGTTCGAGGCGCACCCCGGCGTGCTGGTCCCGCCGAACCCCCCGCCCGGGGTCGGCCGTTGGGTCGACAAGCGCGAGGCGAAGTCCGGGCAGCCCGGCGGCTCGAACATCAGCGCCCGGCTGGACGCCTAGCGCATCCGGATCACGACGGTGCCGGTCAGCCGGTCGAGCCAGCTGCGGCCGTCGGCGTTGCGGACCGCAGCCGGGATGATGACGAAGGTCAGCACCGCCCGCACCAGCGCCCGCACCGGCCCGACCAGCGCGGCGCCGTCGAGCCGGGCGACGCGGATGCCGACGGCGCCCATGCCGGGGGTGAAGCCGAAGAAGCCGGCGGACACGACCGAGATGATCGCCCACACACCGCCGGACCAGAGGTTGAACTGCTGCATCGCGGCCGGGTCCCGCAGGCTGGGGTGCACGAAGATCGCCGTGACCAGGGCCGCGACGACGAGGTCGACGATCAGCCCGAGCAGCCGCGCGCCCCCGCTTGCCGCCGAACCGACGCCGGATTCGGGCAAACCGAACTTCTCGCCCGGCCACCGCGAGCCGTGCTGATCAGTGTCCTGACCGCCGTCGCCGGTGCCGGGCAGCCATTCACCGGTCCATCTCGCCACCCGTCTAGGGTATGCCGGTGGCGTGGAGCACATCCGACCTGGTCGGATACCCGATATCGACCACCCGTTAACACCGGCGAAACATACGGGTGACGGTCGGGCAACACCGCACTTTTAGCGTGAGCCGAAGAGAGCACTGCCGTACGAGCTCGAACGAGAAGGAGTCACCGAGGGTGCCCACTACTCCAGACGACATCCAGCGCCTCATCGCTGACGAGGACGTCGAGGTCATCGACGTCCAGTTCTGCGACCTGCCCGGCGTGATGCAGCACTTCACGGTGCCCGCGAAGGCCTTCACCGAAGAGGCCTACGAAGAGGGTCTCGCGTTCGACGGCTCCTCGGTGCGCGGCTTCCAGTCCATTCACGAGTCCGACATGCTGCTGCTGCCGGACGCGGCGACCGCGCGGATCGACCCGTTCCGCAAGGCGAAGACCCTCGCGCTCAACTTCTTCGTGCACGACCCGTTCACGCGTGAGGCGTACAGCCGCGACCCGCGCAACATCGCGCGCAAGGCCGAGCAGTACATCGCCGAGTACGGCGTCGCCGACAACGTCTACTTCGGTCCCGAAGCCGAGTTCTACATCTTCGACTCGATCCGCTTCGACTCCGCGGAGCACGCCTCCTTCCACGAGATCGACTCCGTCGAGGGCTGGTGGAACACGGGCGCCGACGAGGTCGGCGGCAACCAGGGCTACAAGACGAAGTTCAAGGGCGGCTACTTCCCGGTCCCGCCGGTCGACCACTTCGCCGACCTGCGCGACGACATCGTCCGCAACCTGCAGGGCTCCGGTTTCGAGATCGAGCGCGCGCACCACGAGGTGGGCACCGCCGGCCAGACCGAGATCAACTACAAGTTCAACACGCTGCTGCACGCCGCGGACGACCTGCAGCTGTTCAAGTACATCGTGAAGAACACGGTGTTCGCCGCGGGCAAGACGGCGACGTTCATGCCGAAGCCCCTCGCCGGCGACAACGGCTCGGGCATGCACTGCCACCAGTCGCTGTGGAAGGACGGCCAGCCGCTGTTCCACGACGAGTCGGGCTACGCCGGCCTGTCGGACACCGCGCGCCACTACATCGGCGGCCTGCTCAAGCACGCCCCGAGCCTGCTGGCCTTCACGAACCCGACGGTGAACTCCTACCACCGCCTGGTCCCGGGCTTCGAGGCGCCGGTTTCGCTGGTCTACTCGCAGCGCAACCGCTCGGCCTGCGTCCGCATCCCGATCACGGGCAACAACCCGAAGGCCAAGCGCGCCGAGTTCCGCTGCCCGGACTCGTCGGGCAACCCGTACCTGGCCTTCTCGGCGATGATGATGGCCGGCCTCGACGGCATCCGGAACAAGATCGAGCCGCCGGAGCCGATCGACAAGGACCTCTACGAGCTCCCGCCCGAGGAGGCCAAGGACGTCAAGCTGGTCCCGGGCGACCTGGGCACGGTCCTGAACACGCTCGAGGCGGACCACGACTACCTCCTCGAGGGTGGCGTGTTCACCCCCGACGTGATCGAGACGTGGATCTCGTACAAGCGCGAGAACGAGATCGACCCGCTGCGCCTGCGCCCGCACCCGTACGAGTTCTCCCTGTACTACGACGTGTGATCCGGTAGCAGACCGGCCCCTGGACACGCCGGCGGCGAGGTGCGAAGAGCCCTCGCCGCCGGCCTTTCATTAGTCACTCCGAATTCGACACCAGCATAAGGTCCCCCCCCGCCCCCTCGAACATGCCCCGCCGGTCC
>NZ_JBHVXZ010000155.1:0-19815 GCF_042881395.1 Amycolatopsis sp. NPDC058278
CGACCTGTGGATCAAGCGCGGCACCGCGCACAACGAGCTGACCCGGCACCGCTACGACGTCGTGCTGCGGAAGGCCCCGCGGCCGGAAGCGGCCGAAGAGCAGGTCGTCGCCTTCGCCTCGGTGGCCGAGCTGGAGCGGGTCCTGGCGGCCCGCCCGGCCCGGTTGCGCGTCACCGGCGTGCCGGATGCCCGGTTGTCCGGCGAACTCGCCGCCGTCACGGCGCTGGCCGCGGGGGACGCCGGCGCGGCGTTGTCCGCTTTGGACGGCGAGCCGTCCGGTGTGGACCCGGAAACGCTGCACGCGCTGGGTGAACGCCTGGGCTACCGGGTGTACGCGACGCTCACCGCGCAGGAAGGGGAGCTCGAAGCCGTGTTCACCACCGGCGAGCCCACCCGGATCCACCGCGGCCGCCCGGTCCGGGCCGTCCTCGACGCGCTGGGCAACCACCCGGCCGGGCAGCGGGACACGAGCGCGCTGGTGGCGGCGCTGCGGGCGCACGCCCGCGACCGGCTGCCGCAGTACATGGTGCCGTCGGCGTTCGTGCTGCTGGACCGGCTCCCGCTGCTGGCCTCCGGCAAGCTGGACCGGCGCGCCCTGCCGAGCCCCGACAAGCAGGCCGCCCCCGCGGGCCGGGCCCCGCGGACGCCGGTCGAAGAAGTCCTCTGCGGGCTCTTCGCCGAGGTTCTCGACACGGGATCGATCGGTGTCGACGACGACTTCTTCGCCCTCGGCGGGCATTCGCTGATGGCGACCCGGCTGGTCGCCCGGCTGCGCGCGGTGTTCGGCGTCGAGCTGCAGGTGCGGTCGGTGTTCGAGACGCCGACCGTGGCCGGGCTGGCCACGCTGCTGGCCACCGCCGAGCAGGCCCGGCCGGCTCTCGTGCGCGCCGACCCGCGACCGGACGTGCTGCCGTTGTCCTTCGCGCAGCAGCGGCTGTGGTTCCTGCACCGGCTGGAAGGCCCGTCGGCGACCTACACCATGCCGACGGCGGTCCGGCTGACCGGCGACCTCGACGTCGATGCGCTGCGCACGGCGCTGGCCGACGTGGTCGAGCGCCACGAAGCCCTGCGCACGGTCTTTCCCGAGATCGACGGCGTGGCCCGGCAGCTCGTCCTCGGCGACGTCACGATCCCGCTGCCGGTCCGCGCGGTCACCGACGCCACCCTCGCCGACGCGGTGTCCGAGGTGGCGGGCACGGTGTTCGAGCTGGAGGCGGAGATCCCGCTGCGGGCGCAGCTGCTGCGCCTGGGTGCCCGCGAGCACGTCCTGGTGCTGGTGTTCCACCACATCGCCTCCGACGGCTGGTCGACCGCGCCGCTGTGGCGGGACCTCGCGACGGCCTACACCGCCCGCCAGGCCGGTGAAGCTCCACAGTGGACGCCGTTGCCGGTGCAGTACGCGGACTACACGCTGTGGCAGCGGGACGTCCTCGGCGAGCCGGTGATCGAACCCCAGCTGGCCTACTGGCGCGAAGCCCTCGCCGGGCTGCCGGAGCGGATCGAGCTGCCGACCGACCGGCCGCACCCGGCGGAGGCGTCCTACCGCGGCGAGCAGTTCGCCTTCGGCTGGGACGCCGAACTCCACAGTGGACTCGTCGACCTGGCCCGAGCCTGCGGCGCGAGCGTGTTCATGGTCGTGCACGCCGGGCTCACCGCGGTGCTCACCCGGCTCGGCGCCGGCACCGACATCCCACTCGGCACGTCCATCGCCGGCCGCACCGACGCCGCGCTCGACGACCTCGTCGGGTTCTTCGTCAACACCCTGGTCCTGCGCGTCGACACCGGCGGCGATCCGTCGTTCCGCGACCTCGTCGCCCAGGTGCGGGACCGCAGCCTCGACGCCTACGCCCACCAGGACGTCCCGTTCGAGCGGCTGGTCGAGGCCCTCAACCCGGCCCGGTCGCTGGCCTACCACCCGCTGTTCCAGACGATGCTGGCCTGGCAGAACAACGCCGTCGCCGACCTCGCGCTGCCGGGCCTCACCGTCGTGGAGGAGCCCGTCCGCACCGGGACCGCACGGGCCGACCTGACGTTCTTCGTCGGCGAGCGGCCCGGGCACCAGGCCGGGATCCGCGGTACGGCCGAGTACAACAGCGACGTTTTCGATCGCGCGAGTGTCGAGGCGATCCTGGAGCGGCTGCGGACGCTCTTGGCCGCCGTCGTCGCCGACCCGGACACGAGGATCGGCGCCGTCGACCTGCTCACCGGTGCCGAGCGCGAGCAGCTCGCCGCCGACCCCGCGACACCCCTGCCCGTCCAGACGCCCGCCGGGCTGTTCACGGCCCAGGTCGCGCGGACTCCGGACGCGCTCGCCTTGACGTTCGGCTCCGAGCGGCTCACCTACGCCGGACTGGACACGCGGGCCGCGGCGCTCGCCCGGGCGCTGCTCGCGCGGGGGGCGGGGCCGGAACGCGTGGTCGCGGTCGCGCTGCCGCGGTCGGTGGACCTGGTCGTCGCGCTGCTGGCGGTGCTCAAGACCGGCGCCGCTTACCTGCCCCTGGACCTGAACCACCCGGCCGAGCGCATCGAACTGATGCTCACCGACGCGGCCCCGCACCTGGTCATCGCCCTGGAGGGCTTCGGGGATCGGCTCGTCCGGCCGGGTGACACCGGGCCGGAACCGGCCTGGCCGTCGATCAGCCCGGACCACCCGGCGTACGTGATCTTCACGTCCGGCTCCACCGGCCGCCCAAAGGCGGTCGCCGGAACCCAGCGAGCCCTGGCCAACCGGCTGCACTGGGGCCGGGACGTCGCCCAGGGCGTGCGCCTGGCCAAGAGCGCGCTGACGTTCATCGACGGCTCGACCGAGCTGCTCGGCGGCCTGGTCGCGGGCGACCCGGTGGTCCTCGCCGACGACGCGACGGCCACCGACCCGATGGCCCTGGCCGGACTCGTCCGCGAGTCCGGCGCGCAGGTGCTCACCGTGGTGCCGAGCCTCCTCGACAGCTTCGCCGAGGACGCGCCGGCCGGCGCGTTCGACTCGGTGACCACCTGGATCACCAGCGGTGAGCCGCTTTCGGCCGCTCTCGCCGAGAAGGTCGCGGCTTGCTGGCCGTCGGCGAAACTGGTCAACCTCTACGGCTGTTCGGAAGCCGCCGGAGACAGCCTGGCCCAGGTCTGCGGGCCGGTGGCGATCGGGCGGCCGATCGCCAACACCCGGGCGTACGTCCTCGATGCCGCGTTGCGGCCGGTGCCGCCGGGCGTGCGCGGTGAGCTCTACCTCGCCGGCGCCGGCGTCGCGCGGGGCTACCTCGGCCGGCCGTCGCTCACCGCCGAACGGTTCGTCGCTTCGCCGTTCGAGCCGGGGGAGCGGATGTACCGGACCGGCGACCTCGTCCGCCGCCGCCCCGACGGGGCCCTGGACTTCGTCGGGCGCGCCGACCAGCAGCTCAAGATCCGTGGTTTCCGGGTCGAGCCCGGCGAAGTCGAAGCCGTGCTGACCTCGGATGCCTCGGTGGCGCGCGCGGCCGTGATCGCCCGGGACGACCGGTTGATCGCTTACGTGGCGCCGTCGGGTGACCCGGTGGCGCTCCGGGCTTCGGTGGCCGAGCGCCTTCCGGAGTACTTGGTGCCCTCGGCCGTCGTCGTGCTGCCGGAGCTGCCGGTGAACGCCAACGGCAAGCTCGACCGCGCCGCCCTGCCCGACCCGGAGGTGCGCACTTCCGGCCGGGTCGCGCGGACGCCCGCCGAACAGGCGCTGTGCGAGCTGTTCGCCGACGTCCTCGGCGTCGCGGCGGTCGGCCCGGACGACGGGTTCTTCACCCTCGGCGGGCACTCGCTGCTGGCGACGCGGCTGGTCAGCCGGATCCGCGCGCTGCTCGGCGTCGAGGTGCCGATCCGGGCGGTGTTCGACGCGCCGACCCCGGCCCGGCTCGCCGAAGCCCTGGACCCGGGCCGCCGCAGCCGTCCGGCGCTGGTCCCGGCCGAGCGGCCGGACGTCCTGCCGCTGTCGTTCGCGCAGCAGCGGCTGTGGTTCCTGGACCGCCTCGACGGGGCGAGCGCGACCTACAACATCCCGTGGGCGTGGGAGCTGACCGGCCCGGTCGACACCGGCGCGCTGCGGGCCGCGTTGGGTGACGTCGTGGCCCGCCACGAGGTGCTCCGGACGCTCCTGGCCGAGGAGCAGGGCACCCCACGGCAGGTCGTGCTCGACCGCGCGGACCCGGTGCTGGTCACCGAGTCCGTGCCGGCGGCGGACGTCGACGAGCGCGTCGCGGCCGCGGCGTCCTACTGCTTCACCCTCGACGCCGAGATCCCGGTCCGGGCGACGCTGGTGTCGGCCGGCCCGGACCGGCACGTCTTCGTGCTGCTGGTGCACCACATCGCGGGCGACGGCTGGTCGCTGCCACCGCTGAAGCGGGACCTCGACACCGCGTATGCGGCCCGGCGGCGCGGTGAACGTCCACAGTGGACGCCGTTGCCGGTGCAGTACGCGGACTACACCCTGTGGCAGCGGGAGATGTTCGGCCGCGCCGACGACCCGGACAGCCTCCTCGGCCGGCAGGCGGCCTTCTGGCGGGACACCCTCGCGGGCATCCCCGACGAGCTGGCGCTCCCGGCCGACCGGCCGCGCCCGGCGCGCTCGACCAACCGCGGCGCCGCGGTGCCGTTCACCGTGCCCGCTTCCGTGCACCGCGGCCTGCGGGAACTGGCCCACCGCAGCGACACCAGCACCTTCATGGTCCTGCAGGCGGTGCTGGCCGCCCTGCTGACCCGGCTCGGCGCGGGCACCGACATCCCCCTGGGGACGCCGGTGGCCGGCCGTTCCGACCACGCCCTGGAAGACCTCGCCGGGTTCTTCGTCAACACCCTGGTCCTGCGCACCGACACCGGCGGCGACCCGACGTTCCGGCAGCTCCTCGACCGCGTCCGCGAGGCCGACCTGGCCGCGTACGCCCACCAGGACCTGCCTTTCGAACACCTCGTCGAGCTGCTCAACCCGCCCCGGTCGCTGGCCCGGCACCCGCTGTTCCAGGTCATGCTCGCGGTCTACCACTCGGGTGCCGAGCCGGACCGGCTGCTCGGGCTCGACGCGGCCTACCGCGACACCGGGCTGCGGCAGGCGAAGTTCGACCTGTCGTTCGACCTGGTCGAAACGGCCGACGGCATCGACGGCGACCTCGAATACAGCCTCGACCTCTTCGACGAGCCGACCGCCCGGACGCTCACCGAACGCCTGGTCCGGGTGATGGCGGCGGTCGTCGCGGACCCGGACCGGCCGCTGAGCCGGATCGACGTCCTCGACGCTGCCGAGCGCGACCGGATCCTGCGCGACTGGGGTGCGGGGGCGCCGCTGACGCTCCCGGCGCCCACCGTCGTGGACCGGCTGGCCGCCCAGGTGGCGGCGACCCCGGGCGCGACCGCGCTGAGCGACGCTCGGTCGAGCGTCACCTTCGCCGAGTTCGCCGCGCGGACCGACCGCCTCGCGCGGTGGCTGGCTTCCCGCGGTGCGGGTCCCGAGAAGGTCGTGGCGCTCGTGCTGCCGCGGTCCGCGGCGGTCGTCGAGGCGATCTTCGGGGTCTTCAAGACGGGCGCCGCCTACCTGCCGGTCGACCCGGACCAGCCGGTGGACCGGATTTCGGCGATCCTGGCCGACGCCGGTCCCGCGCTGGTGCTGAGCAGCCGCTCGCTCGCTTCCGTTGTTCCGGGCGCGCTGTTCGTCGAGGACGTACTCGAGGACACAGTGGACAGTTCCGTCGTGCTCACCCCGCCGTCGCCCGCGAACCCGGCGTACGTGCTCTACACCTCCGGTTCGACGGGCAAACCCAAGGGCGTGGTCATCCCGCACTCCGGTCTGGTCAACCTGTTCCACAGCCACCGCGAGACGCTCTACCGCCCGGCCGTCGCCGCGGCCGGCGGGCGGCGGCTGCGGGTCGGGCACGCGTGGGCGTTCTTCTTCGACGCGTCCTGGCAGCCGCAGCTGTGGCTGCTCGACGGGCACGAGGTGCACGTCGTCGACGACGACACCCGCCGCGACCCGGAGCGGCTGGCGGCGGTGGTGCGTGAGCGCGCGCTCGACTTCCTCGAACTCACGCCGTCGCACTTCGCGCAGCTGGCCGCCGCCGGAGTGATCTCGGACGGCCGGTGCGCCCTCGGCGTGGTCGGCGTCGGCGGTGAAGCCGTTTCGCAGACGCTGTGGGAGACCCTGGGATCGATGCCGGGCACGCAGGCGTACAACCTCTACGGCCCGACCGAGGCCACGGTGGACGCGCTGGTCGGCCGCTTCGGCGACGCCGACCGGCCGGTGGTCGGCCGTCCGGTGCACAACACGCGCGCGTACGTCCTCGACGGCGGTTTTTCGCCGGTGCCGGCCGGGGTGCCGGGGGAGCTGTACCTGGCCGGTGCCGGGCTGGCCCGCGGCTACCACGGGCGTCCGGCGCTCACCGCGGACCGGTTCGTCGCCTCGCCGTTCGAACCGGGGGAGCGGATGTACCGCACCGGCGACCTGGTGCGGTGGCGGCCGGACGGGCAGCTGGAGTACCTCGGCCGCACCGACGACCAGGTCAAGATCCGCGGCTTCCGGATCGAACCGGGCGAGATCGAGACGGCACTGGCCCGCCACGACGACGTCGCGCAGGCCCTGGTCGTCGTCCGCGAGGACCGGGACAAGCGGCTGGTCGCCTACGTCACCCCGGCGACCGCGGATCCCGCGCGGCTGCGGGAGTTCGCCGCCCGGTCGCTGCCGGAGTACATGGTGCCCGCCGCGATCGTCCCCCTGGACGCGTTCCCCGTGACGCCCAACGGGAAGCTGGATCGGGCGGCGTTGCCGGCGCCGGAGTTCGAAACCCGCGGCCGGGCCCCTGAAACGGCCACGGAGAAGGCGCTCTGCGAGATCTTCGCGGAGGTTCTGGACGTCGCCGCCGTCGGCGCCGACGACGACCTGTTCACCCTCGGCGGGCACTCGATGCTCCTGGTGGTCCTGCGCAACCGGATCACCGAGCGGCTCGGGACCGAGCTGGCCATCGCGGAGTTCTTCCGCACCCCCACCGCGGCCGGGCTGGCCGCGGTGTTGACCGAGAACACGGAGTAGACGTGCACCGCACCCTGATGAACGCCAAGATCCACCGCGCCACCGTCACCCAGGCCGACCTGCACTACGTCGGCTCACTGACCATCGACGCCGACCTGATGGCCGCCGCGGACATCGTCGAGGCGGAGAAGGTCCAGGTCGTCGACATCACCAACGGCGCGCGGCTGGAGACCTACGCGATCACCGGCGAGCCGGGATCCGGCGTGATCGGCGTCAACGGCGCGGCCGCGCACCTCGTGCACCCCGGCGACCTCGTCATCATCATCACCTACGCGCAGGTGGAAGAGGCCGAGCGTGCGGGGCACCGGCCGCGGGTGGTGCACGTGGACGCGGACAACCGGCAGGTCCACCTGGGCCACGACCCGGCCGAGCCGGTGCCGGGAGCGGAAGCGCAGCTGTCGGGCCGTGGGCGTTGACACAGTCACGTTCCGCCGGTGCGGTTGCTTTTGGCAGGCTGCCCTAAATAAGGTGTGCCTATCCTAAAGATCGGCGAGAGGCTCTCATGTCCGTGTTCCAAGGCGCTGCCGGGCTCAGCCGGCGTGGATTCCTGATCGGGGCGGGTGGCGTCGCCGCCGCCGCGGCCCTCACCGCGTGCGGCAGCAGCGACGACAAGAAGGCCGGCGCCGCCTCCGGTCCCTGGGAGTTCACCGACGACCGCGGCCAGAAGGCCGCGCGCGACCAGCGTCCCGCGCGGGTGGTGGCCTACGCCAGCTCGGCCGCGGCGCTCTGGGACTACGGCGTCCGCCCGGTCGGCGTCTTCGGCCCGCAGAAGACGGCCGACGGCGGCAAGGAGATCCAGGCCGGCAACATCGACCTCAACGCCGTCACCTCGATCGGCAACGCCTGGGACGACTTCAGCATGGAGAAGTTCGCCGCGCTGAAGCCGGACCTGGTCGTCACCGGCCTGACCGGCACCAAGCCGACGGACATGTGGGTGCTCACCGACGACCTCGGCCCCAAGGTGCAGCAGGTCGCCCCGATCGTCGCGCTGTCGGAGTACAAGGTCACGCTGCCCAAGGTGATCGAGCGCTACTCGCAGCTGGCCGTCGCGCTGGGCGGCGACGCGAACTCCGATGCCATGAAGAAGGCCAAGGACGACTTCGACAAGGCGTCGGAAGACCTGCGTGCGGCCGCGAAGGAGAAGGCCGGGCTCAAGGTCCTGGTGCTCTACGGCGACAAGGACGGCCTGTACATCGCGAAGCCGGACTTCTTCGCCGACCTCGCGTACTACCGCGAGCTCGGCCTGGACATCGTCTCGGGCGGCGGCAGCGAGGACTACTGGGAGCAGCTGTCCTGGGAGCAGGCGGGCAAGTACCCCGCGGACCTGATCCTGACCGACTCGCGCTCGTACGCGCTGCCGCGCGCCCAGATGACGCAGTTCCCGACCTGGAACCAGCTGCCCGCGGTCAAGGCGAACCAGCTGGGCGACTGGTCGGCCGAGCCGCGCTTCAACCACCTGCTCGCCACGCCGGTCATCCGGAAGCTGACCGCGCTGGTGAAGGGTGCCCGCACGGACATCACCGCCTGAGGAGGCCCGCGATGACCAACCCGTTCGAAAACCCCGACGGCACGTACCTGGTCCTGGTGAACGCCGAGAACCAGCACAGCCTGTGGCCGGAGTCCGCCGACGTCCCGGCCGGCTGGACGGTCGCTTTCGGCCCCGCGTCCCGCCAGGAGGCCCTGGACCACGTGGAGGCGAACTGGACGGACATGCGCCCCCGGTCCCTGGCCGACGCCATGGACGCCTGACTTTCTTCCCGCACGGCACGCCGGGAGCCGTTCGGCTTCCGGCGTGTCCGCCATTCAGCCCCGTCGCAATTTAATTCGGTGTCCCCTTTTCCCCCGAGATCGGTATCGTCCGCCGGGTGAAACTCAAATCGCGCATCTTTGCCGTCATCGCGGCAGCAGTGGCCATGGGATTGGGAGTCGCGGCTCCCGCGACGGCGGAAACCAATCAGACGCTCGAAATCAAGAGTGTCGCCCTTGGCAAATGCCTCGCCGTCGGGGCACCGACCTACGCCTGGGCGACGGTGGAGGACTGCACCGGCGCGAAAAACCAGCAGTGGGAGCAGATCCGCGTGGACGCCGACAAGGTGATCCTCCGCAACCTCGGCGATCGAACCTGTTTGAAGGGAATCAGCCACGTCGTCCGCTACGAATGCGACGACGAGGACGAGGACCAGTACTGGGTGCTCACCGGCGACCGGCTGACGAACGCCAAGACGGGCCAGGTGGCCGACACCACCCTGTACGACGATTTCGGCGTGTTCCTGGCGGACGCGCGCCGCACTGACTACCAGCGGTGGCAGGTCAGGGTCACCGGGAACGCACCGGCTCCGCCGGCGGACACCAGTGGCCAGATCGTCCAGCTCCAGAGCGTGTCGGAGCGCAAGTGCGCCGCGGCCAGTGGCACCGCTGTCCAGTTGCCGGCCTGCACCGTTGCGGTGGAACAGAAGTTCCAGCGGGTCGAACTCGGCGACGGCGTGGTCCAGCTGCGCAACCTCGCGTCCGGCACCTGCCTGCGCACCGGGTCGTTCGGGCTGCCCCGCGTCGATCTGGTGAGTGCCTGCGCTGCGGACGACCCCGCGCAGCAGTGGCGGATCGAGCCGGACCTGGTCGGCACGGTCCGGGTGCGCAACGTCGCCAGCGGCAACTACCTCACGCCGCGCACCGACGACATCACGACCTACGAGCGCACTTCCCTGGCGAATTGGCAGAAGTGGAGCCTCGTCGTCGCCTGACCTGATCGACCACGGTGCCGGCCGGGTTCGGCCGGCACCGGTGTCAGGCGCGCTGGCCGGACCAAGCCGCCCACAGCTTCGCGTACCGGCCACCGGCGGCGACCAGGTCCTCGTGGGTTCCGGACTCCACGACCGCCCCCTCGTCGAGGACCACGATCCGGTCCGATGCCGCTGCCTGGGTGAGGCGGTGCGCCACGACCAGCGCCGTGCGTCCCTCCAAGGCCGCCGCGGCCGCCGCTTCCAGAACCTTCGAACCCGCGCTGCCCGCCTCGGCCGTGGCCTCGTCGAGGATGGCGATCGGCGGGTCGGCCAGCACCAGCCGGACCAGGGCCAGCTGCTGCGCCTGCGTCACCGTCAGCTGGTGACCGCCTTCGCCGACGACCGTCGCGAGACCGTCCGGAAGGGACGAAACCCAGGTCAGCGCGCCCACCTTGGCCAGCGCGGCCCGCAACTCGGCGTCGGTCGCCGACGGGCGGGCCAGCCGCAGGTCCTCGGCCAACGGGCCCGCGAAGACGTGGACCTCCTGGCTGATCAGCCCCACCGTCCGCCGCGTGGCCTCCGGGCCCAACTCCTCCAGGGCCACGCCGCCGAGGGTGACCGAGCCCGTGTCCGGGCGGTGGATGCCGGCGATCAGCTTGGCCAGCGTCGTCTTCCCCGCTCCGCTCGCGCCGACCAGCGCCACCCGTTCGCCGGGCGCGACACCGAGGTCGACGTCCCGCAGCACCGGGTGACCGTCCACATAGGAGTACCCGATCCCCGCCGTCTTGACCGACGCGTCCACCGGCCGTGCCGGCTGCGAAGGCGACGCTTCGGCGGGCAGATCCGCGACGCCGATCAGCCGTGCGAGGCTGGCGGCGGCCGCCTGGGCGTCGTCGACCAGCGCCAGCGCCGTCGTGATCGGCCCGAACAGGCTGTGGAAGTACAACGCCGCCGCCGTCGCGACACCGACCGTCACCGCGTCCGCGCCCACCAGCACGAACCCCAGCGCCAGCACGGCCGACAGCCCGACGAACTCCGCCAGGTTGAGCCGCGCGTAGAACCGCGTCACCAGCCGGATTCCCCGCAACGCGAGCGAGACGGCCGCCTCGGACCGGTCCCGCACCCGCTCCAGGTGGGTGTCCGCCAGCCGGAACGCCCGGACCGTCTTCGCGCCGCCGATGGTGTCCAGCAGCTGCTGCTGTTGCGCCCCGACCGCCTCGCGCTGGGCGGCGTACAACGGCTTCGCGCGCGGCACGTACCAGCGCACGGTCCACAGCTGGATCGGCACGGCCAGCAGCGCCGCCAGCAGGAACCGCCAGTCCAGCACGGCCAGCGCACCGAGCGTCAGCACGACCGTCAGCACCGACCGCCCCAGCTCGGGCAGCGCCTGCCGGACGCCCTCGGCCACCACCGACACGTCGTTCGTGACGCGGGCGGTGAGGTCGCCGGACCCGGCGCGCTCGAGCTGTTCGAGCGGCAGGCCGAGCGCGCGCTCGACGAAGCGTTCGCGCAGCTCGGCCAGGATCGTCTCGCCCAGCCGCGCCACCAGCGACACCCCGATCGCGGTCGCCACCGCCTGCGCCACCGCGACGAGCACCAGCCCTGCGATCGGCGTGACCAGCTCGGCGGCCGGGCGGCGGGTGGCGACCAGGTCGACGACCCGGCCGAGCAGCGGCGCGGTCAGCAGGCCGATCGCGGTGGCCGCGACGAGCATCGCGAACGCGGCCGCCGCGCGGCCTTTCGCCCGGCCGGCGAGCTCGCCGAGCACGGCGCGGATCCGGCGGCCGTCGGCCACGGGGAGGAGTTCGCGGGTCACGACAGCACCGCCGCTCGGTAGTCGGGCCGGCCGGCCAGTTCGGCGTGACTGCCTTCGCCCGCGACCCGCCCGTCGTCGAGCAGGACGACGCGGTCGGTGGCGGCGAGCAGCGCCGGGCTGGTGGTCACGAGGATCGTGGTGCGGCCGCGGCGCAGTTCGGCGAGTCCGGCGGCGATCCGCGCCTCGGTGACCGTGTCGACGGCGGTCGTCGGGTCGTGCAGCACCAGCACCGGCGCGTCGGCGGCGAGCGCCCGGGCGAGCGCGACCCGCTGCCGCTGCCCACCCGAGAGCGACCGGCCGCGTTCGGTGACGGCGGTCGCGACGCCGTCGGGCAGCGCGCTCGCCACCTCGTCGACGGCGGCCGCGGTCATCGCCTCGGCGCTCTTCGGCCCGGTGGTCACGTTCTCGGCGACCGTCCCGGCGAACAGGTCGGCGTCGTGCGCGGCGACCAGCACCACCTCACGGACCCGGCTCGGATCCACTGTGGACAGATCAACCGAGTCGACCGACACCGAGCCGCCCGCGGGATCGGCGGCGCGGCCCAGGCAGTCGAGGAGGTCGGTCGCGGCGGCCGGGTCGGTGGCCACCACGCCCAGCAGCTCGCCCGGACGCGCTTCGAAGCCGACGTCGCGCAGGGCGCCGCGGTTCAGCGCGGACAGCTTGACGTGCCCGGCCGCCGGAACCGGCAGTGCCGCGTCCCCGGCGCCGACGGCGTGGGCCGCGTTCAGCACTTCGGCGATCCGCGCGGCCGACGCCCGGCCCTGCGCCAGTTCGCCGTTGACCCAGGAAAAGATGGTGAACGGCGTGATCAGGTACTGCGCGAGCCCGACCGCGGCGACCAGGTCGCCGACGCTGATGTCGCCGGCCGCGGCCAGGGTGCCGCCGACGAGGGCGACGACGGCGATGAAGATCCCGGTGAGCGCCAGCAGCGCGCCGTTGTGCCAGGCCTGGGCGCGCGCCGCGCGCAGCGTCGCCCGCAGCGAGTCCTGGCTGGTCTGCCGGTAACGGGCGACGGCGGCGCGTTCGGCGCCGACGCCTTTGAGCACCCGCAGCCCGGCGACGAGGTCGGTGGCGACGCCGGAAGCGAACGCGGAACGCTCCTGCTCGGCCTCGCTCCGGCGTTCCAGGGGCTTCCCGATCAGGTGCGCCAGGTACAGCATCGGCGGCGTGCCGAGCAGCACGAGCAGGCCGAGCGGCAGCGACATGGTGAGCAGCACCACGGCGCTGACCAGCAGCCCGGCCAGGCCCGCGACACCGAAGGGCAGGACGCCGTTGACGGTGCCGACGCGCTTGGCGTCCGACGTCCCGATGCTCACCAGCTCGCCGGCGAGGGTGCCTGAGCCGGCCACACCGCCGGGGTGCAGCACCCGGCGTCCGACGTCGAGGCGGAGGTCGTGGGCGGCGCGTTCGGCGGCGCGCTCGCCGAAGCGGGCCCCCAGGCGGTAGCTGGTCGACAGCGCGGCGAAGAGCACGCCGAGCACCGCCAGCCAGCTGATGAGCGTGCCCACCGAGCCGCCCGCGACGGCCTGGTCGATGACCACGCCGATCACCACCGGGACCAGTGCTTCGCCGCCTTGGTGGCCCGCGGTCAGCAGCGCCGCGAGCACCACCGGTCGTCGTTGCCCGGCGATCGACCGGCGGAGGACCTGCCGTCCCGTCGTGCTCACCCGCGCCTCCCTCTCCAGAGCTGGGATAGGTAAGGCTAGTCTAAGTAAAGAAGTTACGGGAACACGGTCGGCTTCGTCTCGGTCCGCGGTTCGGTCGCCGGTTCGCCGAACCGGGCCAGCGCGAGCGCGGCCACCACGGCGAGGGTGAACCCGGCGACGGCGGCGAACGCGAAGCCCGGCCGCGTGCGGTCACCGAGCACGAGCACGCCGACCAGCGACGGGAACACCGTCTCGCCGAGCACCATCATCGCGGTCGAGGTGGTGACGCTCCCGCGCTGCAACGCGGTCGCGTAGAAGAGCATCGCCATCCCGCCCGCGACGGCGACGGTGTAGGTCGCGGGGTCGGTGAGCAGGTCGAGTGGCGCGAGGCTGGGGATGATCCGGCCGGCGATGGCGACGACGCCGAAGCACAGCCCGGCGACGAGCCCGAGCGCCGGCGTCCGGATCCGGCGGTTCGCCTTGCCCGCGACGATCCCGGCCGCGGCCAGGACGGCGACCGCGGCGATCAGACCGAGCCGGAAGCCGAGCCCGACCGGTTCGGAGCCCTCGCTTTCGGCGGCGGCGCCGAGCAGGGCGAGCCCGGCGCACACGACACCGACGGCCGCCCATTCGCGGCGGCCGAGCCGCACGCCGAGGAACCGCGCGGCGACGGCGGTCACGGCGAGGCTGGCGGCGAGCGCGGCCTGCACGACGAACAGCGGCAGGACGTGCAGGGCCGCGATCTGCGCGACGAACCCGAGGACGTCGAGGGACAGCCCGAGCACGAACTTCCCCTGGCCGAGGACGCGGACCAGCAGTTTCGGGTCGACCCCGGCGGCCCCGGTGTCCGTGGCCCGCGCGGCGACCGACTGCATCACCGAAGCCACGCCGTACGCGCATGCCGCGCCCAGGGCGCAGAGCAGTCCCCACCACATGCCGGTCACTCTATTTTGTCGCCTCCGCTGAGGTACGGTGCGGCCATGTCGAACACGAGTTCGAAGACGCACCGCCACTGGCCCGCGCCGCTGGCGAATGACGAGCTGCGTCTGCTGCTGGACTTCCTGCAGTTCCTCCGCGCGACGGCGGTGAACAAGCTGGCGGGGCTGTCGTTGCCGCAGGCCGCGGCGACGCCACTGCCGGCTTCGCCGCGGATGAGCGCGCTGGGCGTGCTGAAGCACCTGACGGCGGTGGAGCGCTGGTGGCTGTCGATCGAGGCGGGCGGAGCGGATCTGCCGTCGCTGTGGGCGGGCAGTCCGGACCCGAGCTGGGACGTGGCTCCGGAGGACACCCCGGCATCGGTGGTGGCGGCGTACAAGGCGGAGTGGGCCCGGGTGGAGAAGGCGCTGCGCGGCCTGGGCCCGGACGACCGCACGCGGCGGCGATCGGAGTTCACCGTGCGGTGGGTGCTGGCCCACGTGGTACAGGAGACGGCGCGGCACGTCGGGCACCTGGACGTGCTGCGCGAGCTGGCGGACGGGGAGGTGGGCGAGTGACGCAGAGGTGAGCCGGCGGCTCGGCTCGTGGGGCTTCGGCGCAGAAAAGCGGGTGACAAGCGTCGCTACCCTGGATTCGTGGCCGTCGTTGCGGAGTACCGCCGATTTACCGGCCCCCTGGCCCGTTCCGGGCGCCAGCGGGGTTCCGGTGCCATGTCCGCAGCCTGAACCGACGCCGGGTGCCCGGGCCAGGGGGAACCATCCCCAGCCGTCCCGAGCCCGGAGGTTCCGTCATGCCCGAAACACTCACCCCCGCCCGGCTGGCCCGCGACCTCGCCGTCCGTGATCTCACCGATCCCGCCGCCGGGCCGCACGCCATCCAGCTCGTCGTCGACCAAGCCGTCGACGGCACGTCCTGCGCAGCCACTCCACCGCGATGATCCCCGCCGCGCTGCGGGGCTTGGCCGCGGACCCCGCCGAGGACGTCCTGCTCGTCTGCCCGGGCGTCGTCTACCGCCGGGACAGCATCGACCGGCTGCACAGCGGCACGCCGCACCAGCTCGACCTCTGGCGGATCACCCGCGGCCCCACCACCCGCGCCGACCTCGAGGAGATGGTCGCCGCCCTCGTCCCCGACCGCGAGCACCGCCTCGAACCCCGCCGCCACCCGTACACAGTGGACGGTGCGCAGCCGGACGTCGAACACGGGGGTGCGTGGGTGGAAATCGCCGAGTGCGGGCTCGCCCACCCCGCCGTCCTCGCGCGGGCCGGGCTCGGGGACGGCTGGTCCGGGCTCGCCCTCGGCCTGGGCCTCGACCGGGTGCTGATGCTTCCGCCCTGCCGCCGGTGCGCCGTGACCTCTCGATCGCCGTCGACGCCCACGACCGGGCCGAGGACCTCGGCGACCGCGTCCGCGACGCCCTCGGCGAAGACGCCGGTGTCGTCGAGGCGGTCGAGATCCGGCAGGAGACGCCGTACGCCCGGCTCCCACCGCAGGCGCGAGCCCGGCTGGGCGCCCACCCCGACCAGAAGAACCTCCTGGTGCGCCTGGTGCTCAGACCCCTGGACCGGACGCTGTCCGACGCCGAGGCGAACGTCCTCGGAGACCGGGCCTACGCCGCCCTGCACCGGGGGAGCGTCCACCAGTGGGCCGGCGCGGGGGACTTCACCGAAGCACCCGATACCGCAGGTGCGTGACCGAGGCCGTCGCCCGCGAGTCCACCTGCTCCAGGTTCAACGGCGGGACGCCGTCGAACAGCCGTACGCCATCGCCGAGCGTGTACGGCGCGACGTGCAGCCGCACCTCGTCGATCAGGCCCGCGGCGAGGTACTGGTTGACCGTGGTCGGGCCGCCGTGGACGGAGATCCCGCCGTCGCCGGCCGCTTCGCGGGCGCGGGTCATCGCGGCCTCGATGCCGTCGGTGACGAAGTGGAACGTGGTGCCGCCCGCCATCGGCTGCGGCTCGCGCGGGTGGTGGGTGAGCACGAAGACCGGGCCGTGGTAGGGCGGTTCGTCGCCCCACCAGCCCGTCCACGGCCGGTCCCACTCGCCCCGCACCGGACCGAACATGTTGCGCCCCATGATGAACGCCTTGGCCGTCAGCATCCGGTCGAACTCCGCCGGGTGCGCCTCGCGGCCTTCGCCGTACCAGGCGTGCAGTTTGTCGCCCCAGCCGTCGCCGCCGTCGTCGCCGAACGGGCGCTGCTCGGTCTGGTGGTGCCCGGCCGCGTAGCCGTCGAGGGTGATCGTGAGGTCGCAGGTCACCGTTCCGGTGGTCATCGTGGTGCCTTTCTCGAGGGTTCCGGCTCAGCATGGACCGGACCCCACATGACGTCCAATGCCAATCGAGCCGGTAACTCATTGATATTCTCGATGAATGCTGAACCTGGTGCAGCTCAAGGTCCTGGCCGCGGTGGCTCGGCACGGCTCGGGTGACCGAAGCGGCCCGGGAGCTCCACTATTCGCAGCCGTCGGTGAGCCACCACCTGGCCCGCCTGGAAGCGGCCACCGGCGCCCGGCTCGTGCAGCGGGCCGGCCGCGGGATCCGCCTGACGCCGGAAGGCCGCCTGCTGGCCGGCCGTGCCGCCGAAATCGCCGGACGCGTGGACGCGGCGGCCGAAGAACTGGCCGCGCAGGTCGGCTTGCGGGCCGGGCGCGTCCGGCTGGCCGCCAACGCGTCCGCGCTGAGCACCCTCGTGCCGAGAGCGGCGGCGTCGCTGGCGCAGGCCCACCCGAGGCTGGAGCTGTGCCTGGTCGACCGGCATCCGGTCGAGGCGCTGGACATGCTGCGCCGCGGCGAAATCGACGCCGCCCTCGTCTTCCAGCACGCCGGCGCCCCGCTCGAGGAGGACGGATTCCGCTTCCGCCACCTCGCCGACGACCCGATCCACCTGATCAGCCGACGCCCGGACGACAGCTTGGCCGACCACCACGACTCGGCCTGGATCGGCGGGTGCGACCGGTGCCGGGCGGAGCTGACCGCCGTCTGCGCGGGGGCGGGTTTCAGCCCGCGCCTCGGCTCGCTCAGCGACGACATGGTCGTCGTGCAGTCCTTGGTGGCCGCCGGGCTCGGTGTCGCCATCCTGCCCGGGCTCGCGCTGGAAGCCCACCGCCGTCCCGGCATCCACACCACCGAACTGCCGGGCGTCCACCGCCGCATCCACGCGGCCACCTACGGCGACCCACCGGACCCGCCCGCGGTGGCCGCCGTCCTGGCCGCCCTCGCCCGGGCCGCCGCACCGGCGCGACGCGAACCGTAGGGTGTCCGGCATGACTGATCGGCTCTATTTCCGGCAGCTGCTCGCCGGGCGTGACTTCGCCGTCGGCGACCCCGTCGCGACGCAGATGGCGAACTTCGCCTACCTGATCGGGGATCGCGAGACCGGGGACGCCGTCATCGTCGACCCGGCCTACGCCGTGCGGGACCTGCTCGACGTCCTGGCGCAGGACGGGATGCGGCTCACCGGCGTGCTGGCGACCCACCACCACCCCGACCACGTCGGCGGCGAGATGCTCGGCTTCTCCCTGCCCGGGATCGCCGAGCTGCTCGCCGTCGAGCAGGTGCCGATCCACGTCAACGGCGCCGAGACCGAGTGGGTCCGGCGGGTCACCGGCGTGTCCGGCAGCGACCTGCGCGCGCACGACCACGACGACGTCCTCGAGGTCGGGGCCATTCCCATCCGGCTGCTGCACACGCCCGGGCACACGCCGGGCAGCCAGTGCTTCCTGGTCGAGGACAAGCTCGTCTCCGGTGACACGCTCTTCCTGGAAGGCTGTGGCCGCACCGACTTCCCGGGCGGCGACGCCGAAGAGATCTACCGCAGCCTGCAGGCGCTCGCCGGCCTGCCCGGCGACCCGGTCGTCCACCCCGGCCACCAGTACTCGGCCGAGCCGTCGGCCGCGCTGTCGGAGGTGAAGCGAACCAACTTCGTCTACCGGCCGCGCTCGCTCGACGAATGGAAGGTCATGTTCGGCGGCTGAGCCAAGTCGTTCCACGGGGTGAAACGCGGGGCGTTCACGGAGTGGGCGCCGATTGACTTCGGCTCCCACTCCCCGGATGGTCGGGACCACGCAATCCGAGAACGTCCCCGTCCCCGGGAGAAAATCCGTGTCGATTTCCACCACGGGCGTGCTTCCGCGCGCCCGCTCCGCCGGCCGGCCGCCGCGCAAGGCCGTGCGGCGGCCCGATCTCAAACGCTGGATCAGCCCGGTGGTGCTCCTCGCGGCCTGGCAGATCGCCAGCGCCACCGGCGTCCTGCCGCCCGACAAGCTCAGTTCCCCGTGGACGGTCGTGCAGGCCGGCGTCGAGGCCGCGCGCAGCGGCGAACTCGGTGACGCCTTCGCCGTTTCGCTCGGCCGGGTCGGCGCCGGTTTCGCGCTCGGCGCGGTCGCCGGCGTCCTGCTCGGCATCGTCTCCGGCCTGTCCCGCTGGGGCGAAGCCCTGGTCGACCCGCCGGTGCAGATGCTGCGCACCCTGCCGTTCCTCGGCCTGATCCCGCTGTTCATCCTGTGGTTCGGCATCGGCGAGGAGACGAAGATCGTGCTGGTCGCGCTCGGCGTGGCCTTCCCGCTCTACCTCAACGTCCACTCGGGAATCCGCGGCGCCGATCCGGCCCTCGTCGAAGCCTCGCGGGCGCTCGGGTTCAGCCACGCGGAACGGCTCTGGCACGTCGTCCTGCCCGGCGCGCTGCCGCAGGCGCTCGTCGGGCTGCGGCAGTCGCTCGGCCTCGCCTGGCTCGCGCTGATCGTCGGCGAGACGGTCAACGCCGACGCCGGGGTCGGGTACCTCATCAACAACGCCCGCGAATTCCTGCGCACCGACGTCGTGGTCGTCGGGCTGGTCCTGTACGCCCTGCTCGGCCTGGTCACCGACGCGCTGGTCCGGCTGCTCGAACGGAAGGTGCTGCGGTGGCGAGCCCGGTAGCCGAGGTCCGCGGCCTCACCAAGCGGTTCGGCGACCGGACCGTCCTGTCCGGACTCGACCTGACCGTCGAACGCGGCGAGTTCGTCGCCCTGCTCGGCCGCAGCGGGTCCGGCAAGTCGACGCTCCTGCGGGTGCTCGCCGGCCTCGACGGTGACGTCGAAGGCGGCGTGGAAGTCACCGGGACGGTTTCGGTCGCGTTCCAGCAGCCGAGACTGCTGCCGTGGCGGAAGGTCTGGCGCAACGTCGTCCTCGGCCTGCGCCAGGACGGCGTCGCGAAGTCCCGCAACCGGGCCTTGGCCGAGAAAGCCCTGGCCGAAGTGCACCTGGCCGAGCACGCCGACGACTGGCCGCTCACGCTGTCCGGCGGCGAGGCCCAGCGCGTCTCGCTGGCCCGCGCGCTGGTGCGCGAACCCGATCTGCTGCTGCTCGACGAGCCCTTCGGCGCCCTGGACGCGCTCACCCGGATCTCCATGCACGGCCTGGTCCAGGACCTCTGGCGGCGGCACCGGCCGGGCGTGCTGCTGGTGACCCACGACGTCGACGAGGCCCTGCGGCTCGCCGACCGCGTCCTGGTGCTCGACGGCGGCCGGATCGTGGCCGCGCACCGGCCGGGCGAAGCCGCCGATCACGACGACCTCCGCCGCCGCGTGCTGGCCGACCTGGGAGTGACCGAAGATGCTGTGGCGTAAGGGAATACTGGCCGTTGCGGCCGCTCTCGCCGTGTCCGCGTGCGGCACGGCGACCGG
>NZ_JBHVXZ010000156.1:0-19746 GCF_042881395.1 Amycolatopsis sp. NPDC058278
CAGCGGCAGTTCCGCCCGCGGTTCACGCAGTTCACCAGGCCGTTCATGATCCGCTGCGACATCACGTTGGCGAAGTCGTCGTGGTCGGACAGCGGGTTGTGCTTCTCCTGCGGGAAAGCGTCCACTTTGTACTGCTTCTTCTGCTGGATGTCCCGCGGGATGTCGTAGGTCAGCGAGATCTGCAGCTGCGGCACCGCCTTGAACCCGTTGCCGCACCGGCCGAAGCGGTCCGGGAACACGATGTGGGTGCGGTGGTTGGCGCTGTCGGTGTTCTTGCCGTCCCAGCAGCTCGGGAACGTGTGGATCCGCTTGACCTTGCTGCCGTCGGGGCAGATCGGGTACTTGTCGGTGACGCGGTTCTCGAACCCGGTGCACGTCCAGCTCGCCTTGGCGTTGGCGGGCCCGTTGGTCGAGACCTTCGCGTCGCCGTAGAGCACGCGCAGGAAGCGCGGCATCGCCACCACCTTCCCGACCGGGCTGCCGCGGAAGGTGATTTGGACGCGCTGCGGCCGCAGGATCTTGCCGTCGTTGCCGGGCAGCTCGTTGTTCTCGTCCTGCCCGGGCAGCGTGCTGGCGGGAGGCGTGGTGCTCGGCGGCGTCGGCGTTCCGGTGTCCTTGCCCGGCTTCGTCGCGCACGGCGCGAGACCGCCGAGATCGCCGGGCTTCTGCGTGAACCGGCCGATCGCGGTGGCGATCCGGTCGATGATCGCCTGGCGGCGGTCCTTGAGCGGGTTCAGGATCGCGTTGCGCACGAAGTCCTGGCCGCCCTGGCCCTGCGTCGCGGCGATGCGCTGGTTGGCCTCGTCGGCCTGGCTGTCGAGCTGGTCGAGGTTGCTGTCCACTTCGGCCATGGCCTGGTCCGGGATGTCGGAGAGCTTGCTGGCGACGTCCGGGCACGCGACCTGGACGGTCTTCGCCTCGCGGTCGGCCTGCGCCCGGTCGCCGTCGGGCACCTTGGCGGGCTCGTTCTTCTCCTCTTCGCCGGTGTCGATGCGGACCACGGGCCAGAAGTAGGCGGACTTGTCGCCGTTGCGGCAGGTGGTCCCGGCCTTGACCAGGCTCTTGTTGTTCGAGTCGGCGTTCGTCGACAGGTTGCCGACGTAGTCGTGCAGGTGCTGGGCGCCGTTGCGGACGCCGGGCTGGGCGATGAAGTTGTCCGGGTTGAAGTGCTGGTTTTCGTTGCGGCCGCAGTCGACGGTGAACGTGCCGGTCGCCGCGCCGCTGACCGGGCGCGGGTCGAACTGGTTCGGCTTCACCTTCAGGATGTCGACGAAGAACGCGGGATTCGCTTCGTCGGCGCTGGCTTCACCGGTGTTGCCGGTGGTCGTGGCGACGACGATGCCACCGACCGCGATCGCGAGGGCGAGGCCGCCGGTCGCGATCTTCGTCCGGCGGGAAAGGCGATGCCGTCCTTGGGCGCGGGACATGGGAAAATCCTCCGGGGTGTCGGGCTGGCGGGAACGCGCGACACTGAGCCGGGACGAGCCCAGGCTCGTCCCGATCAGGCGGGGTTCTTGCGGGATGTGTCGGCAGGAACGAAACCCGGCTGGTCCACTGACCCGACATCAGTGGGTGCGCGACTCACCTGCCCGTGGCCGCGCCGTCAACCGGCTGGTTATCGTTCCGTTATGGAACCTACACGGGCGTTTGACACCGGGCAAGAAGTTCTTTTCGCCGTCACGAACCGTCAGGCCGGGTTCGCGTTTCCGTAGTGGAAGAGGGGCCTGACCTGGGGATCTCCGGTGCCTGCCGAACTCGTGGAAAAAACTTTGAACCGAAGTGAACCGGCATCCGTATCCCTCGGTGAGGCCTGGGGAATGCGCGCGGTCCGGCCGCTCGCCGGGAATTGCCGTGAAATGGGTGAATGGCGACCTGAATCACCGGTTCACGACGCCGGACCGGCGAAAGCCGCGGCGATGACCGAGACCGCTTCGCCGACCGGCCGCCCGGCGGTGTCGACGACGAGCCGGTCGCGGCTCCACGGTTCGTACTCGCGGGCCACGATCTCGGCCCAGGTGGGCGGGACGAGCCCCGGGATGCCGGTGTCGCGGGTCTCCGCCCGCCGCCGGTGTTCGGCCGGGTCCGAGCAGACGATTTCGGTTTCCAGCACCCGCGCCCCGGACTCGCTGCCCGTCGCCCGCCAGGCGTCCCGGGTGACGGCGAGCGGGTTGACGCACTCGGCGATCACGCTCACCCCGGTGTGGAGCAGGTCGGCGGCCACCTCCCGGGCGACGACGTAGCCGACCGGGCCCAGTGGCCGGCCGAGCGTCGTGCTGCGCAGGATCGCCTGCTCGATCGTGTCGACCCGCAGGAAGGCGAAGCCGGTGCGGCGCGCCAGTTCCGCGGCGACGGTCGTCTTCCCGGTCGCGGGCAGACCGCCGACGACGATCAGCAGCGGGGACACCGGAGCATGATCGCACGCACGGTCAGGAGGCGGCGCCCCGGTGTTCGAGCAGGCTGCGCCGCAGGGTCGCCAGGGCCCGGTGCTGGGCGACGCGGACCGCGCCGGCGCTGCCGAGGCCGACCGCGGCGGCCGTCTCCTCCGCCGTCATACCGAGGATGATGCGCAGGACCAGGATTTCGCGCTGGCGCGGCGGGAGCGTGTCGAGCAGCCCGGTGGACCAGTCGAGCGCCGCGGAGCGTTCGGCCTCCTCTCCCGTCGGGTCCGCGCCGCCCGATCGGCCGGTCGGGGGTTCGGCGACCGGGCTGGTGCGGTCCCGCGCCCGGCGGCGGTGGAAGTCGGACACCTTGTGCGCGGCGATGCCGAAGACGAACGGCACGAAGCTGTCGGCCGGGTGCCGGTACTCCGGCAGGGCGCGGACGATCGCGAGCAGCACGTCCTGGGCGCAGTCCTCGGCGTCCGACGAACCGTCCTGCCAGGTGCGCAGCCGGCCCAGGCAGTAGCGGAAGACGACCGGGTGCAGCGCGCGCAGCAGCCCGGCCACCGCGGCGCGGTTGCCCTGCACCGCCGACCGGACGAGCGCCGGGTCGAGGGAGAACGTCGCCGTGGGCGGGGAACCACCCTCGGCGGAGTGCGGCGGCATCGGTCCTCACCCCCTCTTCCTGCGTATTTCGGCGACGGACGGTCACGACGCTAGGTCACTCCGCGTGGCCACCGCACCGGCCGCCCGGCCGTCCCGAACCGGGTCTTCCGGCCCTGGCCGGAAGCGGCCCGGTGTGCTGCGCCGCGGCCGTCGCGGGAGCCGGGCCGAACGGCCCTATCGGCGGACCGGGTGAACCGATCACGCTGGCGGCCGGGAATTCGCACGCGAAACACAGGGACGAGATAGTGGACGACGTGGGCTTCGGGCTGCTGCTCGACCGGCAGCAGTGCCTCGCCTTGCTCCGGACGGCGAGCCTCGGACGGGTGATCTACACCCAGCGGGCCATGCCGGCGGTGCGTCCGGTGCGCTTCACGGTGGTCGACGACGCCGTGGTGTTCGCCGTCCCGCCCGGCAGTGCCTTGTACGCGGGCGCGCGCGACGCCGTCGTCGCGTTCGAAGCCGACGAGATCGCCGCCGACCTGGGCGCCGGCTGGTACGTCAGCCTGCTGGGCCGCGCCACCGAGTCCGGTGCGGTCGACCTCGGCGAGCTCGCCTGCCCGTGCCCGGCGCCCGGCCGCACGAGCCACCGGTTCCTGCGCGTCCCGGCGGAGACCATCAGCGGTCACCGCATCGCCTGCCACGCGGAGTGAGCCCGCGGATGCCGTAACGGACCGGCTCCCGCCATCGACCCACCGGATGGACGAACCGGATTGGGCCGACACGGGCAGTGGCCTGTGGGACCCTTGACGGTCCGGGGCAGGCCCGGGATACCAGCGGAGCCAGCGGGGTCGAGGGGAAGTGGCGGACGAAATCAGCATGCCGGCGATCCTGGCGGCGGTGGGCGGCATCGCCCGCGAGCTGGAGCTGCCCGCGCTGCTGGACCGCGCGGTGACGGCGGCGTGCGAGCTGCTCGGCGCCCGGCGCGGCCGCTTGGACCTGGCCGAGAGCGGGATCGCCGAGTACGGCCGTGGCGCGCTCGGCGCCGGCGCGGTCGAGCTGCCGGTCCGCGCCGGAACGCAGACGTTCGGGACCTTGACCGTCGAGCCCGGCGCCGGGGGCGAGTTCGGCCGCCGTGAACGGGAAGTGCTCGGCGCGCTCACCGCGGCCACCGGGATGGCCGTCGAGAAAGCCCTGCTCGTCGACCGGATGCGCCGCCGCGAACGCTGGCTCGAGGCGTCCTACGACGTCACCCGCGCCCTGCTCGCGGCCCAGAACCTGCGGGACACGCTGCGGCTGGTCGCCGAACGCGCCCGCGTCGTCGCGGGCGGGACGGCCGGCGCGATCGCCCGGCCCGACGGCCCAGGCCGGCTCGTGTTCGACGTCGTCGAGCCGCCGGGCGAGGACGCCGACCGCCTGACCGGCCTGACCGTGCCGACCGAGGGCACCGCCACCGGGATGGCGTTCACCACCCGGCGCCCGGTCGTGGTGCGCGACTACGGCGAACACGTGCAGGAGCAGCAGCGCGACCACGACGGGCCGATGCCGGCGATGATCAAGGACCTGGATTCGGCGATCTCGGTGCCGCTGATCGTCGGCGAGGAGACCCTCGGGGTGCTGGTGGTCGCGAAGTTCCGCGACCGCTCGCCGTTCACCGACTCCGACGTCCAGCTGGCCGAGACCTTCGCCGGGCACGCCGCGCTCGCCGTCGAGTTCTCGCGCGCGCAGGAGGCGCGCCAGCAGCTGGCGGTGTTCTCCGACCGCGACCGGATCGCCCGCGACCTGCACGACCTGGTCATCCAGCGGCTGTTCGCGACGGGGCTCGGGCTCGAGGGCGTCAGCAGGCTGATCGCCGACGCCGGGGTCGCCGCGCGCGTGGCCGGGTTCGCCCAGGACCTCGACGGCACGATCCGGGAGATCCGCAACAGCATCTTCTCGCTGCAGGCGCCGGCGCAGGCGCAGGGCAGCCTCCGCGCGGAGCTGCTGCGGGTGGCCGTGGACGCCCGGGACGCGCTCGGCTTCGAGCCGCGCGTCGGCTTCGACGGGCCGCTGGACGCCGCGGTCCCGGACGCGGTCCGCTCCGACCTGATCGCCTCGCTGCGCGAAGCGCTGACGAACGTCACGCGGCACGCCGGGGCGAAGTCGTCGTCGGTCGAGGTCACTGTCAACCAGCACGGCCGGCTCGGCCGCCGCCTGACGCTGGTGGTGCGCGACGACGGCACCGGCCCGCCGCCGGAGGCGGGCCGGATCAGCGGCCTGGCCAACCTCGCGTCCCGGGCGGCCCGGTGGGGCGGCCACTGCGTGCTGGCGGCGGGCGAGGGCCGCGGGTCGCGGCTGGAATGGACGGCGGAGCTGCCGGCGATGACCGGCGAGCAGGGGAGGGGACGATGACGATCTCGGTGTTCCTGCTGGACGACCACGAGCTGGTCCGGACCGGGCTGAAAACCGTCTTCGAGCCGGAAGCCGACATCGAGGTGGTCGGGGAGGCGGGGACGGCGGCCGAGGCGCTGGTGCGGATCCCGCAGGCCCGCCCGGACGTGGCCGTCCTCGACGTCCGGCTGCCCGACGGCGAGGGCGTGGCGGTGTGCCGGGAGATCCGGTCCACCGTGGACCCGCCGCCGGCCTGCCTGATGCTGACGTCCTATTCGGACGACGAAGCGCTGTTCGGCGCGATCATGGCGGGCGCGGCCGGGTACATGCTCAAGCAGGTGTCCGGCCGGTCGCTGGTCGAGGCCGTCCGCACGGTCGCCGCCGGCGGCTCGCTGCTGGACGCCACGCTCACCGCGTCGGTGATGAACAAGCTGCGCGGCGAGAACGTCGCGGCCCCGGACCCGCGGTACGAGCAGCTGAGCCCGCAGGAACGGCGGGTGCTGGACCTGGTCGCGGAGGGCCTGACCAACCGGCAGATCGCCGAGCGGCTGTTCCTGGCCGAGAAGACGGTGAAGAACTACGTGTCGTCGGTGCTGCACAAGCTCGGCGTCGAGCGGCGCACCTCGGCGGCGGTGTACATGTCCCATCGGCGGGCCGAACCGGGCCGATCGGGCTGAATTCCGGGCTGTTCGGACGAAACCGGTGCGGCGTTCGACGTATCCAGCCGCCGATGGAGTACACCTGTCGGGTGACGCACGAATTGGCGTGCGCGGCAGAGGGGACGACATGGCGGGGTTGGCGGGCGGGGACTACGTCACGCGGCAGATCCGGGCACTCGCGGACGCGGTGCGCCGCGAGGGGGCCGGTGGTGTCGGCACGCACAGCTTCCAGCTGGCGGAGCACCTGGCGGCGGAGGGTGGCGTCCACCGCGGCGACATCATGACGGCCACGGCGACGCTGCTGGCGATGACGGCCTGGTGCGACGGCGAGGCGGAGGCGGCCCGCCGGTTCGCGGAGCTCGCGGGCGAGCACGACGAGGAATCACGCGAGCTGGTGACCCACCTGCTCCGCCTGGAGGCGGGCGCGGACCGCGGCTGGCTGCCGCGGGACCAGGCGCAGGCGCTGCTGGAGTACGCCCGCCGGGAACGCCGCGGCGACCTGGCGACCCGCGTCCGCGCGATCGCGGCTCCCCGTCGCGGCCGGCACCGGCGGGACAACTGAGCCCGGCTCAGTCCCCCAGCGGCCGGGCCGGGTCGGCGAGCCGGTCGGCGTCCACGGTCCGTCCACCGAGGATCAGTTCGCGCACCGCGTCGAGGCCCTCGTCCCACTTGTTCACGTGCAGTCCCGCGACCACCCGGCCACCGGTCAGCCAGAACGCGTGGAACGCTTCGGCGTCGCCGCGGGTGACGACGCGGTCGTAGCCGCCCGGCGGGAACCAGCCGGTGAACTCCATGCCCGCGTCGTACTGGTCCGAGAAGAAGTACGGCAGGTCGTCGTGGACCACTTCGCGGCCGAGCATCGCCAGTGCGGCCGCCGGGCCGCCGTTCGTCGCCGCGGCCCAGTGCTCCACGCGGACGCCACGTCCGTAGCGCTCCTGCCACACGCTCGCGACGTCGCCCGCCGCGAAGACGTCCGGGTCCTCCGTGCGCAGGCCCGCGTCCACGAGGACGCCGTCGTCGACGGCCAGGCCCGCGTCGGCGGCCAGCTGCGTCTCGGGCCGGGCGCCGATCCCGACGACGACCACGTCGGCCGGGATCTCGCCGTCGTCGGTCAGGACCGCCGAGACCGCGGAGTCCCCCGCGAAGCCCGTCACGCCGGTGCCGAACCGCAGTTCGACGCCGTGGCGGCGGTGCAGGTCGGCGAAGAACCCGCCCACCTCCGGCCCGAGCGTGGCGTGCAGCGGGGCCGGTCCTGGCTCGACGATCGTCACCGGGCAGCCGTGGTGGCGCGCGGCGGCGGCCGTCTCCAGGCCGACCCAGCCGGCACCGGCCACGACGACCCGGCCACCCGCGGCCAGCGCGTCGCGCAACCGGTCGGCGTGCGCGAGCCGGCGCAGGTAGTGGACGCCGTCGAGCTCGTTGCCGGGCACCCGCAACCGCCGCGGCGACGCCCCGGTCGCCAGCAGCAGCTTCGTGTACCCGAGGCGTTCGCCGCCGGCCAGTTCCACCTCGTGCGCCGCCCGGTCCAGCGCGGTCACCCGCCGGCCGGTCAGCACCTCGATGCCGTGGTCGACGTACCACTTCTCGTCGTGGACGAACACCGAAGCGCGGTCGTCCTGGCCGAGCAGGTACCCCTTCGACAGCGGCGGCCGCTCGTAGGGCAGGTCCGGTTCGGCGCCGACGATGACGACGCGCCCGTCGAACCCCTCGGCACGCAGGGTTTCCGCGGCTTTCGCGCCGGTCAGCCCGCCGCCGGCGATGACGAAGGTGGCCATCACGCGCTCACCCCGCTCAGGGCGAAGAACTCCTGCCGGGTCTTGGGTTCCTCCCGCAGCAGGCCGTGCAGCGCCGACGTCACGGTCAGCGCGCCGCTCGCCCGCACCCCGCGCAGGGACATGCACAGGTGCTCGGCCTCGATCACGACGCCGACGCCCTTCGGCGTCAGGTGCTCCTGCAGCCAGTCCGCGACCTGCTTGGTCAGCCGCTCCTGCACCTGCAGGTCGCGCGCGAACATCTCGACGACGCGGGCGAGCTTGGACAGCCCGAGGATCCGCTCGCCGGGCAGGTAGCCGACGTGGGCGACGCCGCGGAAGGGCAGCAGGTGGTGCTCGCACAGCGACTGCACCGGGATGCTCTTCGCCAGCACCAGCTCGTCGTAGCCCTCGTCGTTGGGGAAGGTCGTCAGCCGGAAGTCGCGCGGCTGCAGCATTTCCGCGTAGGCGTGGGCCACCCGCCGCGGCGTGTCGCCGAGGTGCTCCGACGACGGGTCCTTCCCGAGGGCCCGCAGCAGGTCGGCGACCGCGCGCTCGGCCGCGTGCAGGTCGACCGAGTCGCGGTCGTGGACGACACCGAGGTGTCGCAGCGGGACCGGGGTGCTGAGGGGTTCGACGGTCACGGGGGGTGCCTCCTTCTAAAAGCAACTCGGACCGACGTTAGAAGCTCCCGGGGGTTTTCGTCAACAGGTGTTTGTTTTAGAATGCGGTGATGCAGGAAACCCAGGCACTGGCCGCGGCCGCAGCCCTCGACGAGCCGACCCGGCGCCGGTTGTACGAGTACGTCGTCCGCCGCCCCGAGCCGGTGAGCCGTGACGACGTCGCCGCCGCCCTCGGCGTGCCCCGGGCGACGGTCGCGTTCCACCTCGACCGCCTGGTCGAGGAGCGGCTGCTGGCGGTGGGCCACGAGCGCCGGACCGGCCGCACCGGCCCGGGCGCGGGCCGTCCGGCGAAGCTGTACCGGCGGTCGGACCGCCAGGTGAGCATTTCCCTGCCCGAGCGCCAGTACGAGCTGGCGGGCACGCTCCTGGCGGCCGCGGTGGAGGAGGCCGACGAAACCGGCGGTTCCCCGCGCGAGATCCTGACCCGCCGCGCGCGCGAGCGCGGGGCGGAGCTGGCCACCGGCGGCCGCGACATCGTCGGCACGCTGGAGGAGAACGGCTTCGAGCCGCGCCTCGAGGACGGCGAGGTGGCGCTCGCCAACTGCCCGTTCCACCGCCTGGCCCAGGTCCACACGCGACTGGTGTGCGAGATGAACCTGGGGCTGGTCGAGGGAATGCTGACGGGAGCGGGGGAGAACGGCTTGCGGGCCCGGCTGGACCCGCACCCGGGCTCGTGCTGCGTCCGCCTCGCCCACGACTGACGCCCCACCGGCCGAACCGAGCGCTCCAAGGTGGCCTCGGTCGCGTTCAACGCACCGAAGGCCACCTTGGGGCGCCGGGCTCGTTACGGCGAGTTCGTCACTTCGGCGGGACCTCGCCGAGCCGCCCGGTCACCGCGGTCGTGATCGCGCTGGCGCCGAGCTGCGTGCCCGGCTTGATCCACGGCTGGTCGGGCTCCGCTCCGGCGATCGTGCGCTCGCCGATGAACCCGCCGGTCGCCGGGTCGATGATCAGCTGCCGGATCTCGTGCCGGTCGTCCAGTCCGAGCGCGACACCGGTGCGGCCGTCCAGGTTCGTCGATGCGGCTTGCACCGTGATGCCCGGGATCTTCGCCAGCGCCCGGTACCACTGCGCCCGCAGCTGTGCCGGCATCTGCCCCGCGCGGAGGATCTCGATGCCGAAGTGGAACATCACCGACAGCGTCGAGCCGCGGCCCTTCGTCAGCTGCTGCAGCTTCGCGTACAGCGCCGCCGGGTCGTGCGGCAAGGCCGCGTAGAACGCCGGGCTGTCCCAGTCGCTCGCGTCGCCGCACTTCTTCGCCGGCTTGGACTTCGGGAAGAAGTCGCCGCAGCGGCCCTGCCACTGGCCCTGGTCGGTGTTCGTGATCTCCGGCTCCGGGGCCTGCGACTGCGGCACCGAACCACCGAGGAACTTGCCGGTGCCGAGGATCTTGCGGGTTTCCTGCCAGACGTCGTGCTCGTCGGCCGGGATCCAGCGGTCGACCTCCTGCTCCCACAGGTAGGTGTAGCCGGTGCTGTCGCCGGTCTGGACGCCGCGCTGCACCCACGTGTGCTCGCCGACGTACCGGAACTGTCCCGGCCCGACGGGCTGGTCGGCCGCGCCGACGGCCAGGTCCGCGGCCCGGGTCAGCACCTGGACCGCCGACATCAGCCGGACGTCCGGGGCGGCCGCCGTCGGGACCGGAGTGGTGGTCCGGACCGGTGGCGCGGCGGCCGGGGCGGGCGCCGGAGCCGCCGGGCGCTGCTGCTGGACGACGACGGCGGTCACCGCCACCACGCCGGCCACCGCGGCCGCGGCCGGCAGCGCGAACCGGCGAAGGCGCTTCGGGCGCAACGGGACGACGTCGGCAACGGCGCCGGCGTCGAGCTCGGCCAGCAGCCGGGCCCGGGCCGCGGACAGGTCGGCCGGCGCGGTGCGGGCGTCGCGGTTGAGCAGCTCGAGGGTCTCGTCGAGCTCGTTCATGACTGGTTCTCCTCGGTGGGGACGAGCAGGGACTGGAGCCGGTGGCGCACGCGGTGCAGGCGCGAGCGCACCGTGCTCGCGGGCACGCCGAGCGCCTCGGCGACCTCGGCGGGTTCGAGACCGGCCCAGGCGGTGAGCAGCAGGACGTCACGGTCCTGTTCGGACAGTGCGGCGAGTTCGGTGGCGAGCATCCGCAGCCGCGCCGCCGCGTCGACCCGGCCGGCGACCGCGGTGTCGTGGTTTTCGGCGGGGCGGTCCTCGGCACCCGCCTTCGCGGTCAGCTGGAACCCGCGGACCTCCTGGCGCACGTGGTTGCGCAGCAGGTTGGTGGCGATGCCGTAGAGCCAGCCGCGGATCGGCGCCTGCTGCGGGTCGTAGCTCGTCCGTCTTCGCAGCGCGACGACGAACGTCTCCGCCACGAGGTCGTCGGCGACGTGCACGCCCACGCGGCCCGCGAGGTAGCCACGCAGGGGAGGGGCGTACTCGTCGAAGAGCCGCGCGAAGATCTCCCGGGGATCCCGTGCGGCGAGGTCGGGCCGGTCCAGCCGTTCGACGATTCTGGTCACGGTACTGGTTGTCCCGGCCTGCCGCCCGCGTCCCCGGTCGCCCGTCCGGATGAGACGCACGCCACATCCCTGGAACGGCCCGGCCCGCTGCGGACAACAGCCGGTATGCGCAGAGGGAACGAGGTGCTGCTCGCCGCGACGTGTGCCGGGGCGGTGGCGGTGATGCTGGTGGTGGCCGCCGCGGTGCGGCCGCCGGGCCCCGCTGAGGCGCGGCCGTTCCCCCCGCCCCCGCCGGCCCTGACGACGAGCGTGGCCACCACGGCGACCGCGGCGCCGCCCGGGACACCCGTGGCCTCGCTGCCCACCGGCGCCGCGCTCGCGCACCTCGTGCCCGGGAAGCTCAGCGTGCTCGTCCACGACCGCCGGACGGGCCGCGACCTCGTCTCCCACCAGCCGGACGCCACGTATCCGGCCGCGTCGCTGGTCAAGCTGCTGATCGCGCTCGAAGCGCTGCGCCAGGGGGAGCCGGCGGGCGTGGTCGCGGAGCTGCTCTCGCGCAGTGACGACGAGGTCGCCGGCCGGCTGTGGGCGCAGCTGGGCGGCCCGGCGATCGTCACCGGCTGGGCGGCGCGGATCGGCCTGACCGCGACCCGCCCGCCCGCCGATCCCGGTCACTGGGGCAGCACCCTCGTCACCGCCGCCGACGTCGTGCGGTGCTACCGGTACCTCCTCGACGCCGCGCCCGCCGCGACCCGGCAGATCGTCCTGCGGGCCCTCGAAAGCGCGGCCCGCCGCGGCGCGGACGGCTTCGAGCAGCTCTTCGGCGTCCCGGCCGCGGTCACCGCCACCGACTGGGCCGTGGACCAGGGCTGGTCCTGCTGCGACCCGGACCGCACCCTGCACACCACCGGGGTGGTCGGTGACCGGCGGTACGTCGTGGTCGTGCTGACCGCCCAGCCCGCCACCACGAGCTGGGCGGTCGCCACCCGGCGCGTCACGGCGGTCGTGAAAGCGCTTGCTGGTCCGCTCGGCTGGTCCTGACCCGGCGCGGGACGTCCGGAAGGCGCCGATTCGGCGGTACCGTCTCGTCCGTGGGGACACGGTACGAGATTCAGGGGGCCAGGGTGGTGGACCGGGCGAAGCCGGGGGAGCAGACGAGAACCTCTCCGCCGGGGCTGCGGCAGCCGAGCCTGGCCGACGTCGCGGGCATGGCGGGCGTCTCGCACATGACCGTTTCGCGCGTGGTCAACGAGAGCGGGCCGGTGCGCCCCGAGACCCGCGAACGGGTGCTCGCCGCCGTGCAGAAGCTCGGGTACCGGCCCAACACCGCGGCGCGGGCGCTGGTCACCGGCCGGTCGGGCACCCTCGGCGTGGTCGCGCTCGAGTCCAATCTCTACGGACCGGCGAGCACGCTCTACGGCATCGAGAACGCGGCCCGCGAGGCCGGGTACGGCGTCGCCATCTGCAGTGTGACGCGGCCGGGCCGGACGTCGATCGGCGACGCGGTGGAGAGCCTGCGGCGCCAGGCGGTGGAGGGGATCGTCGTGATCGCCCCGCACGTCACGGCCGGGCGGGCGCTCGACGCGGCGCCCGCGGACATCCCGCTGGTCGCGGTCGGCGGCGGCGATTCGGCGCCGGTGCCGGTGCTCTCGGTCGACCAGTACGACGGGGCCCGCCGCGTCACCGAGCACCTGCTGTCCCTCGGCCACCGGACGGTCTGGCACCTGGCCGGGCCGGAGGACTGGCTGGAGGCTCGCGACCGCGAGCGCGGCTGGCGCGAGACCCTGGAGGGCCGCGGCCTGCGCGTGCCGGCGGTGGTGCGCGGCGACTGGAGCCCGCGGTCGGGGTACGAGGCCGGCCGTGCGCTGGTCGGCAAGCGAGGGCTCAAGGCGGTGTTTTCGGCCAACGACCAGATGGCGCTGGGCCTGCTGCGGGCGTTCACCGAGGCGGGCATCCGGGTGCCGGAGGACGTCCACGTCGCCGGGTTCGACGACGTCCCGGAAGCCGAGTACTTCACCCCACCGCTGACGACGGTGCGCCAGGACTTCATCGAGGTCGGCCGCCGCACGTTCGGGCTCCTCGAAGAGCGGATGGCGGGCGGCGACGCCGGGGCGAGGCACCTGGTGCCCGCGGAGCTGGTCGTGCGCGAGAGCACCCGGCCCCGCTGACGCGGCAGCCGTGGCCACCGGCGCCCGGCCGCGAGTGCAGTGAATGACTCATTCCTGGCGTCCGACGCGGTGAATGAGTCATTCACGACATTCAAGGCAGTGTGTTAGCGCTAACAATACCTCGGCACTGATCCATCTTGGTGTTGTATCTTGACCGCTTCTGTGCGGTCGGCAAAGGTTCGTGTTCGATTGTGGTCCCCGCCGCTCCAGGAGGCCCCCGCATGCGCGCCGCCCGCCGTTGCCGGACGCTGTTCACCGTCCTTCTTTCCGTCCTGCTCGCCTTCGCCGGAATCGCCGTCCCGCAGGCGGCGGCCGCCCCCGCGGCTCGGCCCGCCCACACCGTCACCTACGACGGCTACTCCTTCCTGGTCGACGGGAACCGGACCTACCTGTGGTCCGGCGAGTTCCACTCCTACCGCCTCCCCAGCCCCGACCTGTGGCTCGACATCTTCCAGAAGATGAAGGCGGCCGGCTTCAACGCGACGTCGCTCTACTTCGACTGGGGCTACCACTCGCCGAAACAGGGCGTCTACGACTTCACCGGCATCCGGGACCTCGACAAGCTCCTCGACGTGGCGCAGCAGGCCGGCCTCTACGTCATCGCGCGGCCCGGGCCGTACATCAACGCCGAAGTCGACGGCGGCGGGTTCCCGACCTGGCTGTCCACCACGCCCGGCCACACCCGCAGCGCCGACCCGGTCTACCTGAAGTACTCCGACGAGTGGCAGACGCAGATCGACCGCATCATCGCGCGCCACCAGCTCACGAACGGCACCGGCAGCGTGCTCGCCTACCAGGTGGAAAACGAGTACTACAACGGCAACGCCGACGGCCGCGCCTACATGCAGCACCTGGAGGACAAGGCCCGCGCCGACGGGATCACCGTCCCGCTGGTCGGCAACAACAACGGCACCTTCAACGCCGGGGCCGCCGCGCTCGACGTCGACGCCGCCGACTCCTACCCGCAGGGCTTCGACTGCTCGAACCCGGCCAAGTGGAACGGCGTGCCGGACATCAGCTACGACCACGTCCCCGGTAAGCCGCTGATCACCGCGGAATTCCAGGGCGGCGCCTTCGACCCGTGGGGCGGCCCGGGCTACGAAAAGTGCGCGCAGCTGATCAACGACCAGTTCGCGAACGTCTTCTACAAGCAGAACATCGCCGTCGGCGCCACCGGCCAGAGCTTCTACATGCTGCACGGCGGCACGTCCTGGGGCTGGAGCGCGATCCCGCAGAACTACACCTCCTACGACTACGGCGCGGCGATCACCGAGGCGCGCCAGTTCGACCCGAAGTACGCCGAAGACAAGCTGATCGGCTACTTCACCCAGTCCGTCGCCCCGCTGACCAAGACCGACGGGCTCGCGGGCGCGCCGCTGACCGATCCGGCGCTCACCGACACCGCGCGGATCAACCCCGACACCCGCACGCAGTTCCACACCCTGCGGCACAGCGACTCGACGTCGACCGCCACGAACACCACCGCCGTCGCGCTCGACCTGGCCGCGCACGCCGGCTACACCTACGACGACCGCGCGGCCGAGGTCGGCTACACCGGTACCTGGAGCCACGTCGGCCCGGAGGTCAACTACACCGGCGGCGACTACCAGCACACCGAGTCGTTCTCGAACGTCACCGGCGACAGCGTGAGCATCCCCTTCACCGGCACCGGGATCCGCTGGGTGACGTCGAAGGACCCGAGCCACGGCATCGCCGACGTCTACCTCGACGACGCGAAGGTGTCGTCGGCCGACCTCTACGCGGCCGGCAAGCAGAACCAGGTCACCGGCTACGAGGTCCGCGACCTGCCCGCCGGGCCGCACACGCTGAAGATCGTCGTCACCGGGCAGAAGAACGCGAAGGCCACGGCGCCGTACGTCGTGGTGGACGCGGTCGACCTGCTGTCGGGCAGCACCGACTACTACCCGGTCGTGCCGCAGCAGCCCGGCACCGGCGTCACGCTGAACGGACGGCAGTCGAAGATCCTCGTCGCCGGCTACGACCTCGGTGCCACGCGGATGCAGTACTCGACGTCGGAGATCATGACGAGCGCCGCCATCGGCGGCCGGGACGTCGCGGTGCTCTACGGCGACCACGGTGGGCCCGGCGAGACCGTCCTGCGGTTCGCGAAGCAGCCGGCCGTGCAGGTGCTCGACGGCGCGGCGACGTCCACCTGGGACGCCGCCCGCGGCGACCTGCGGCTGAACTACACCCACGACGGCCTGACCCGCGTGCTCGTCACCGCGCCGGGCGCGCGGCCGCTGCTCCTGCTGCTCGCCGACAAGGCGACGGCGGCGACGTTCTGGCGCCAGGACACCGCAGCCGGCCCGGTGCTGGTCCGCGGGACCCACCTCGTCCGGACCGCGGATCAGGGGTACGGGCTGCTGTCGCTGACCGGCGACACCGGCACCGACGGCGCGTTCGAGGTCTTCAGCGCGGCGAAGGCGGTGCTGTGGAACGGTTCCTGGGTGCCGGCGAAGCCGACCTCCAGCGGCAGCCTCACCGGGACCGCGCCGGCCGCGAAGGCCGTGACGCTGCCCGCCCTGACCGGCTGGAAGCACCAGCAAGAGTCCCCGGAGAGCCAGCCCGGCTTCGACGACTCGGCGTGGCCGGTGGCCGACAAGGACACCACCAACAGCTCGACCGCGCTCGGCACGAAACCCGTCCTCTTCGCCGACGACTACGGCTTCCACACCGGCAACACCTGGTACCGCGGGCACTTCACCGGTGACGGCAAACAGACCGGGATCACCCTGTCGAGCCAGAGCGGCGGCCCGGCCGGGGCGTTCTCGGCGTGGCTCAACGGGGTCTTCCTCGGCAGCTCGACCAGCCCGCAGCACACCTTCACCTTCCCCGCCGGGTCGCTGCACCAGGGCGACAACGAGATCTCCGTGCTGACCGTGAACATGGGCCACGAGGAGGACTACGGCGCCAGCAACGGCAACAAGGCCGCCCGCGGGCTCACCGCGGCGCGGCTGACCGGCGCCGCGCTGACGTCGGTGACCTGGCGCCTGCAGGGCGTCCGCGGCGGCGAAACCGGGCTCGACCCGGTGCGCGGCCCGCTCAACACCGGCGGCCTCTACGGCGAGCGCGCGGGCTGGTCGCTGCCCGGGTTCCCGGACCGCGGCTGGGCGCCGGCCGCGCTCCCGGCGAAGGACACGACCCCCGGCGTCTCGTGGTACCGCACGACGGCGGACCTGGATCTGCCGCGGGGCCAGGACACCTCGCTCGGCCTGACCATCACCGACGACCCGGCCCGGCAGTACCGCGCGCTGATCTTCGTCAACGGCTGGCAGCTCGGCCAGTACGTCAACTACCTCGGACCGCAGCACAGCTTCCCGATCCCCAACGGCATCCTGAATCCGAACGGCCGCAACACCATCGCCGTCGCGGTGTGGAACCTCGACGGCAGCACCGGCGGCCTCGGCGCGATCGCCTGGACGAACTACGGCAGCTACCGCTCGCCGCTGACCGTCCGGCAGAACGCCTCGCCCGGCTACGACCCGGTGCGGTACGCGATGCCGCCGGCGCCCACGGCCGGGGTGTCGCTGACCGCGCCGGACACGGCGTCGGGCGGGCAGCCGTTCACCGCGTCGGCGACCGTGCGGGTGCCGGCGGGCGCGCCACCGGCGTTCGACGTCAAGCCGGCGCTGAGCGCGCCGGCCGGGTGGGCGATCGGCGGCGCGTCACCGCCTTCGGTCGCGCGGATCGACGGCGGCAAGTCGGCCACCTTCTCCTGGACCGTGACGCCCCCCTCCACTGTGGACACGGCCGCGCTGAAGGTCGCGGTGGCCTACCGGCAGGCGGGGCGCCCGGGGTCGGTGACCGGGGAACGGATCGTGGGGGCGGTTCCCCCGGCGCCGCCCGCGGGACAGGTGGCGGTCAGCTCACTGCCGTTCCTGACCGCCACCAACGGCTGGGGCCCGGTCGAACGCGACACGAGCAACGGCGAAGCGAACGCGGGCGACGGCAAGCCGATGACCATCGGCGGCGTGGCGTACGCGAAGGGGCTCGGCGTCCACGCGGCGAGTGACGTCCAGCTCTACCTGGCGGGCGCGTGCACCCGGCTGACGGCTTCGGTGGGCGTCGACGGCGAGACCGGCACCGGCGGCAGCGTGAGCTTCGGCGTCTCGGCCGACGGCGTCACCCGGGTGACGACACCGGTGGTCCGCGGTGGGCAGGCGGCGGTCCCGGTCGACGTCGACGTCACCGGGGTCCAGGTGCTCGACCTGCTGGTGGACGACGGTGGTGACGGCAACGGGCAGGACCACGCGGACTGGGCGGTGCCGACGCTGACCTGCGTCACGCCGCCCGCCCGGTGACCGCGGGCAGCGGCCGGAGCACGAAGGTGGCGCGGACCTCCCGCCGTTCGCGCCACAGGTGGTACAGCGCGATCCCGAAGACGATCGAGCCCAGCACGTTCGCGGTGAAGTGCCACCAGATGCGGTAGGTGGTCAGCCCCGGGCCGGGGTCCACGAGCCCGAAGAACGTGGACAGCCCGATCGCCCGGGGCGCGCCGAACGCGACCGACAGCGTCAGGACCAGGTGTTCCAGCCCGTGCAGGCCCTGCATCCAGACGCCCATCCTCGCCCAGCGGCGGGCGCGGGTGCCCAGTGCCCGCCGCGTGATCACCATGACCCCCGCCAGGCCGGCGAGGAAGAGGAAGTTGCCGGTGAGGTGCAGCAGCTCCATCCCGAACGCCGGCCGGCCCGGGAGCACCATCTGCAGGCCGTTCGCCAGGCCGGTGCCCCACGGCGTCATCCAGGCCGGGGCGTTCGGGTGGCCGAGCCAGTACGCGACCTGGGCGACGTGCTCCTGGACGTGGCCGAGCTGCCCGAGGACGCCGAAGCCGATCACCGCGACCGAGCCGCGGTACACCCAGGGCCGCACCGGCCCGCGGCCGGCGTAGGCGAGCACGCCGACCGCCGTCCACATGGCCAGTGCCCAGAGCACCAGCAGCACCGCGCCCGCGGTGTCCCACCCCGACATCGGCATCGCCATGGCCGCCTCCCGTGTCCGTCTCCCTCCCGACGCTAACCGGGTCCCGGGCCGCCGGACGTCTTCCGGCGTGCGCCCGGAAACCGGACAAACCGTTGCAGGGTAACGGTTTCCGCCTCAGGTGAGGACAAGCCGGACGGCCAGCGCGGTGATCACGGCGCTCGAGACGAGTGCCGTCACCAGCCGGCCCCACCGTCCGGTGAGGACCCGCCCGAGCAGCGCCCCGCCGCCGGCGAGCGCGGCTTGCCAGCTCGCCGACGCGGCGAACGCGGCGAGCACGAACACCGCCTGGTCGAGCAGCGGGACGGCCGCGCCGGCGCGGCCGCCGACCACGAGCGCGGTGAAGTAGACGACCGTCGCCGGGTTGACGAGCGTGATGCCCAGCAGGCTGACGTAGGCGCGACCGGGCGCGAGCGGGGACACCGGCCGCGTGGCGGGGGCGCGGTGCGACCGCAGCGCGCGCACGGCGCCGTGCGCCGCGAGGGCGATGAGGATCGCCGCCGAGATCAGCCGCAGCGGCCCGGCGAACGGGGCGATGACCCCCGCGATCGCGGCGCCGCCGAGCACCGCGACCAGCGCGTACACCCCGTCCGCCGTCGCGACGCCGAGGGCCGCGGCCAGGCCGGTCCGCAGCGACGTGCGGGCGGTGAGGGCCACCAGGTACGTCCCGACGGCCCCGACCGGGATCGCGATGCCGTAGCCGGCGACCAGGCCGGCGAACAGCGCGGCGCTCACGGCGCGGAAACGATCGGCCCCCGCGGACGGCACGGCTGCTGCTGGACCGGCGCGGTGGTCGCGGCGACGGTCGGCAGGAGCGGGGTGCGAGACGTGGTCATGCGCCGATCGTGGCGCCGGAGCGAACCGCGGGCAACCGGATTTTCCAGCCGGTGGGCTCCGGCGAGCTGTGCTTGAATCGCCGGGAGGAGGCACGCGAGCGAGAGGGCTTTCACGATGCGGGTCGACCTGAGCGGGAAGACGGCACTGGTCACCGGATCCACCCAGGGTATCGGCGCGGCGATCGCGACCGGCCTCGCGGCGGCGGGCGCGCGCGTCGCGATCAACGGCCGGAGCGAGACGGGCGTCCACAAGGCCATCGCGCGGCTGCGCGAGGAGGTGCCGGACGCGGACTTCCTGCCGGCCCCGGGCGACGTCTCCGAGGAGGCCGGCGCGGCCCAGGTGGTCGAAGAGGTGCCGGACGCCGACATCCTGGTCAACAATCTCGGCATCTTCGGCGCCCGGGAGCCCCTCGAAATCACCGACGCCGACTGGCGGCAGTACTTCGAGGTCAACGTCCTGGCCGCGGTCCGGCTCACCCGCGCCTACCTGCCGGGCATGACCGACCGCGGCTGGGGCCGGATCCAGTACATCGCCAGCGATTCCGCGATCGTCATCCCCGCCGAGATGATCCACTATGGAGTGTCGAAGACGGCGTTGCTCGGGGTGTCCCGCGGGTTCGCCAAGCACGCGGCCGGCACCGGCGTCACGGTCAACGCGGTGATCGCCGGGCCGACCCACACCGGCGGCGTCGAGGACTTCGTCTACGAGCTCGTCGGCAAGGACCTGCCGTGGGAGGAGGCCCAGCGCGAGTTCATGAAGCGGCACCGCCCGCAATCGTTGCTGCAGCGGCTGATCGAGCCCGAGGAGATCGCGCACCTGGTGGTGTACCTGAGTTCCCCGTTCGCCTCGGCGACCACCGGGGCGGCGGTG
>NZ_JBHVXZ010000157.1:0-19557 GCF_042881395.1 Amycolatopsis sp. NPDC058278
GACGTGCTTGCGCGCCACGGGGTCGTACTTGCGCAGGACCATCCGGTCCGGATCGTTCCGGCGGTTCTTCTTGGTCACGTACGTGTAGCCGGTGCCCGCGGTGGACCGCAGCTTGATGACCGGCCGGACGTCGGTGCTCTTCGCCATTACAGCTTCACCCCCTTCGCCTTCAGCTCGGCGACGACGGCCTCGATGCCGCGCTTGTCGATCGTCTTCATGCCCTTGGCGGAGACACGCAGCCGCACCCAGCGGCCTTCACCGGGCACGAAGTAGCGACGGTTCTGCAGGTTCGGCTCCCACCGCCGGGACGTGCGGCGGTGGGAGTGCGAGACCTGCTTGCCGTAGCCCGGCTTGCGGCCGGTGACCTGGCAGACGGCGGACAAGGACCCTCCTGAGTTGATAGTGATTTTCATTGTCATCTACTCTACGCACCGTACCCCGCCCGTATTCCTGGAGCCGCAGTGACCCCTCACCCCCGCGTTCCGCTCGTCCTCGTCAGCGGGCTCGCCGCCGGCCCGAACGCCGAGCTGGCCGAACTGCTGCGCGCGACGGCGCCCGGCACCGCCGTCGTCCACCACGACCTGCGCGAGATCCGCTCCGGCGTCGTCCGCCGCCGGCTGCGGCTCGGCGAGCGCGACGAGCTGACCGTGCTCGAGCTGGCCCACGGCTGCGTGTCGTGCACCCTGCGGGAAGACCTGCTCCCGTTGCTGCGGCGGCTGGCCCGGCGCCCGGAGGTGACCCGGATCGTCGTCCGGCTCGACGAGGCCATGGAGCCGGAGCCGGTGAGCTGGGCGATCCGGAACGTCCTGGTCGGCGGCCACCCGGTGAGCGACGACGTCGACCTGCGGGCCGTCCTCACCGTCGTCGACTGCGCGACCTGGCTCGCCGACGCGACCGGCGACGACGAGCTCGCCGACCGGAACCTGCAGGGCAGCCCCGAGGACGAACGGACGGTCGCCCAGGTCGCGCTGTCGCAGGTGGAGTTCGCCGACGTCCTCGTGCTGGCCGGCGCGGCCACCGACGCGTGGAGCGCCGCGAAGGCGTCCGCGGTGCTCGACCGGGTGGCGCCGTCCATCCCCCGGGTCGAGCTCGCCCGGGTCGACGGCCACCGCGTGCTCGACGCGGTCCCGGCGGACGCCCGGCGCGGCGAGGTCACCGACATGCACGGCGCGCTGCTGCGCGGCGAACCGCCCCTGCACGACGACTGCGGCATCGCCCTGCTCACCTTCACCGCGCGGCGGCCGTTCCACCCGGAACGGCTGCACGACGCGCTCGACGTGCTGCTCGACGGCGTCGTCCGCACCCGCGGGCGCGCGTGGGTGGCCAGCCGGCCCGACGTCGCGTTCTGGATCGAGTCGGCGGGCGGCGGGCTGGGCCTCGGCCACGCCGGGCCGTGGCTCGCGTCGCCGGACGGTCCGGAGTGGACGGACGTCTCCCCCGAGCGCCGCACGCTGGCGTCCCTGCGCTGGGACCCGGTGCACGGCGACCGGGCCCAGGAGCTCGTCGTCGTCACCGACCAGGCGACGCCCGACGAGGTCGCGGCCGCCCTGCGCGGGGCGCTGCTCACCGACCCGGAGCTCGCCGAAGGCCCCGAAGCCTGGCTGCGCTACCCCGACCCGTTCGGCGACTGGCACGAAGAACCGTGCGAGGACACCGAAACCGACCCGGCGCGGCACGACGCGACCGCGGCGAACCGAAAGGAAGAAGCATGAAGACCGGCATCCACCCCGACTACCACCCCGTGGTGTTCAAGGACTCGTCGACCGGCGACGCCTTCCTGACCCGCTCCACCATCACCTCCGAGCGGGGCACCCGCTGATGGCCGTCCCCAAGCGCAAGACGTCTCGCAGCAACACGCGGTCCCGGCGGGCTCAGTGGAAGGCCGCCGTGCCCGACCTGGTGCCGATCAAGGTCGACGGCAAGGTCCAGCTCGTCCCGCGCCGGCTGATGAAGCACTTCCACTCGTGAGCGTTCCGGTCACGGTCTTGTCCGGCTTCCTCGGCGCGGGCAAGACGACACTGCTCAACCACATCCTCGCCGACAAGGCGGGACTGCGGGTCGCGGTGATCGTCAACGACATGAGCGAGGTCAACATCGACGCCGCCCTGGTCCGGTCGCAGGAGCGCCTCGTGGAACTGACCAACGGGTGCATCTGCTGCACCCTCCGGGAAGACCTCCTGGAGGAGGTCGCGGCGCTGTGCGCGGACGATCGCTTCGACCACGTGCTCATCGAGTCCAGCGGCATCTCCGAACCGATGCCGGTGGCCGCGACGTTCACGTTCCTGGACACGGTCGCCCACCTCGACACGATGGTGACCGTGGTGGACGCGGCGAACTTCGCCCGCGAGCTGGCGGCCGGCGACTCCCTGGCGGAGCGCCGGCTGGACCAGTACGAGGACGACGAACGGACGGTCAGCGACCTGCTGGTCGACCAGGTCGAGTTCGCCGACGTCCTGCTGCTGAACAAGACGGACCTGGTCACCGATACCGACCGGCTGGTGGCGACGCTGCGACGGCTCAACCCGGGCGCTGATGTCGTCACGGGCCGCTTCGGGCAGGTGCCGCTGGAGCGGGTCTTCGGAACCGGCCGGTACGACGCCGTCCGGGCGCAGGAGGCGCCGGGCTGGGTGGCCGAGCTGAACGGCGACCACGTCCCGGAGACCGAGGAGTACGGCATCTCCAGCGTGGTGTTCCGCGCTTCCCGGCCGTTCGACCCCGCCCGGCTGTGGGATTTCGTCACGCGGCGGTTGGATTCCGGCGAATTCGGAACGGTGCTGCGGTCGAAAGGGTTCTTCGCGCTGGCGTCCCGGCCCGGGGTGAGCGGGCTGTGGTCGCAGGCGGGCACGGTGGCCCGGTTCGAACCCCAGGGCGTGGCGGCCGAACCGCGGCAGGAGCTGGTGTTCATCGGCATCGACCTGGCGGGCGACGCCCTCCTGGCGGCGCTTCGGGACTGCCTCGGCGAGGTCGCCACGGGACCGGACCCGTTCCCGGAATGGGAGCCGGTCCAAATCCATTGACCGCGGCGGAAGAATGACGGCATGGACGGGCGGGGATATCTGGAGAAACTGATTTCCGACGGTCTGGGCGCAGGCCGGGGGCAGCCGGAGGGCGGCAGGCGAAGTTCTCTCGATCGGCAGAAGATCCGCGGGGTGGCGATCGGCCTGGTGGCCGCGGGGGCTCTGCGGCAGGAGGACGCCGACCGGATCCTCGCCGACCTCGACGTGACCTTGCAACGGTCCGGCCGGCTCACGGTCGTGCACGCGGAGGCCTCGGCCTCGACGGCGATTTCGACCGGCGGCGAGGCGGTGGCCAGGCGCGTGGGGACCGAGCGACCCGAGTGGCGGCAGGCGATCGAAGAACCGCCGGCACCGGTGCTGCGGCAGGTGGTTTCGCTGGCAGGTCGCGTCCTCGAGGTCGGCGAGCTCACGGCGGACCTGGTGAGCCTGGAGGTGTGGTCGACGTTCGTCGTCCTGACCCTTGCGCACGGTGGCGTCGATCCGCGCCGGGTGCGCGAGCACTTCGCCCTGCGGACCCACTGGCGCGGCTGGGACGACGCCGGAACCCAGTACCGGGGCGGCGGGGGTGGCGGGTCCGGATCGCACGGCCTGCTCGTGGAGCGGCGCACGTTCGAACCCGGACCGCCGGCGGAGGCCCGGGTGCTGACCCTGGCCGTCGAGTCCTCCGGCGGACAGGCCACCGTCGTGATCCCGCTCGGCTGAACGGGTCAGTGGTCGTCGTAGTGGTCCTCGTGGGTCGCGTGGCGGTGCCCGTCGTGCAGGTAGTCGACGTGGTCGCCGTGGGGCACCGCCACGTGGCCGCAGCCGTCGCCGTGGGCGTGGTCGTGGCCGGTGTGCGGCACGTGGCCGGCGATTTCGCACTCGTCGAAGTGGCCGTCGTGGGCCCGGTGCAGGTGCCCTTCGTGCACGTAGTCGATGTGGTCGCCGTGCGGGACCGCCGCGTGCCCACAGCCCTCGCGGTGGACGTGGTCGTGGCCGGCGTGCTCGACGTGCAGGATGGTCATCGGGGGGTCCCTTTCCAGGCGTGTCCATTTCGGACGGTAACACCGCGGCCCGGCCACGGCCCGGGCGAAACCTCCCGGCTCACCCGATAGCGGCGCCGGTGCCCGAGTTGATCAACCCAGGTTTATCAGTCTAGGTTGACGATCGTGACCGACGAGGAGCTCCTCCAGGCGAGCGCCGACCTGCGCGTCGCGCTCGGCCGGCTGATCCGGCGGCTGCGCCAGGGCTACGTCGCCGGCGAACCGACCCTGCCCGAACGCTCGGTCCTGTCCCGCCTCGACCGCGAAGGCCCGGCGACCCCGGGCTGTCTCGCCGGCCTCGAACGCGTCAAACCGCAGGCCATGGGCGTCACCCTCGCCGGGCTGGTCGAACGCGGGCTGGTCGAGCGGCGCAGGGACGACTCCGACGGCCGCAAGGTGCTGATGTCGGTCACCGAAGCCGGCGTCAAGCTGCTCACCGACCGGCGCTCGCAGACCACCCGGCAGATGGCGGCCGCGCTGGCCGGGGAGTTCACCGAGGCCGAGCAGCGCGCGCTGCTCGCGGCCATCCCGCTGATCGAGCGGCTGGCGGCCGAGCTGTGAGCTACAAGTGGGTCGCCCTGTCGAACACCACGCTCGGCGTGCTGATGTCCGCACTCGACGGCTCGATCGTCATCATCTCGCTGCCGGCGATCTTCCGCGGCATCGGGCTCGACCCGCTCGCCCCGGGCAACATCGGCTACCTGCTCTGGATGATCCTCGGCTACCTGCTGGTCCAGGCCGTGCTGGTGGTGACGCTCGGGCGGCTCGGCGACATGTTCGGCCGCGTCAAGATGTACAACCTCGGGTTCGTCGTGTTCAGCGCCGCGTCGGTCGCCCTGTCGTTCGACCCGTTCCACGCCGGGGCCGGGGCGCTCTGGCTGATCGGCTGGCGGGTCGTGCAGGCCGTCGGCGGGTCGATGCTGACGGCGAACTCGGCGGCCATCCTCACCGACGCCTTCCCGGCGCGCCAGCGCGGGATGGCGCTGGGCGTCAACCAGATCACCGCGCTGGCCGGGCAGTTCCTCGGCCTGGTCGTCGGCGGGCTGCTGGCCGAGATCGACTGGCGCGCGGTGTTCTGGGTGAGCGTGCCCTTCGGCCTGCTCGGCACGATCTGGTCGATCCGCAGCCTCCGCGAGGTCGGGACGCCGCAGCGCGCGAAGGTCGACTGGGGTGGCAACGTCACCTTCGCGGCCGGGACCGCGCTGGTCCTCGCCGCGATCACCTACGGCATCCAGCCCCACGGCGGTGCCGCCACCGGCTGGGGCAACCCCTGGGTCCTGGGCGGGATCGGCGCCGGCGTGCTGCTGCTCCTGCTGTTCGGCGTCATCGAGACCCGCGTCGCCGCGCCGATGTTCCAGCTGAGCCTGTTCAAGATCCGCGCTTTCGCCGCCGGCAACATCGCCGCGTTGCTGACTTCGGTCGCCCGTGGTGGCATGCAGTTCATGCTCATCATCTGGCTGCAGGGGATCTGGCTGCCCCTGCACGGCTACGACTACGAGCGGACGCCCCTGTGGGCGGGCATCCACCTGCTGCCGCTGACCGTCGGGTTCCTCATCGCCGGGCCGGTGTCCGGCTACCTGTCCGACCGGTTCGGCGCCCGGCCGCTGGCCACCGGCGGCCTGCTGCTGGTCGCCGCGGCGTTCCTCGGCCTCCTGGCGCTGCCGGTGGACTTCGCCTACCCGGCGTTCGCCGCCCTGCTCGTGCTGAGCGGCGTCGGCCAGGGCATGTTCGCCGCGCCCAACACCTCGGCGATCATGAGCAGCGTCCCGACCGAGCAGCGCGGCGTCGCCTCCGGCATGCGGGCGACGTTCCAGAACTCCGGGACGTCGCTGTCTATCGGCGTGTTCTTCTCCCTGATGATCGCCGGGCTGGCCACGTCGCTGCCGCAGACGCTGACGGGCGGCCTGCAGGCCCACGGCGTCCCGGCGCCGGTCGCCGACGGTGTCGCGCAGCTGCCGCCGGTCAGCACGCTGTTCGCCGCGTTCCTCGGCAGCAACCCGATCGGCCACCTGCTCGGCCCGGACGTCCTTTCCGGACTGGCGCCGGCCGACCGGACGGCCCTCACCGGCGGCGAGTTCTTCCCCCGGCTGGTCTCCGGCCCGTTCCACCACGGCCTGGTGGTCGTGTTCACCGCGGCCGCGGCGATGGCCGTCGTCGCCGCGATCGCGTCCGCTTCGCGCGGCGCACGGTACGTCCACCCTCTCGAGGAAGCGAAGGAGAACCACCGATGACCGACGAGATCATCGCCGGAACCGTCACCATCACCGGCCACGGCGGGGACGAGCTCGAGGCCTACCTGGCCAAACCGACCGACGAGACCCCGCGTGGCGGCGTCGTGGTGATCCACCACCTGCCCGGCTACGACGCGGCGACGAAGGAGATGGTCCGCCGCTTCGCCGTCGAGGGCTACAACGCGCTCTGCCCGAACCTGTACACGCGGGAAGCGCCGGGCGCGGACCCCGACGACGCGGCCGCGACGGTCCGCGCGGCGGGCGGCGTCCCGGACGACCGCCTGGTCGGTGACGTCTCGGGCGCGGCGGACTACCTGCGCGCGCTGGAGAACGCGAACGGCCGCGTCGGCGTCATCGGGCACTGTTCCGGGGGCCGCCACGCGTTCCTGGCGGCCTGTTCCCTGGAACTCGACGCGGCGGTGGACTGCTACGGCGCGTTCGTCGTCAACGACCCGCCGGAGGCCATGAAGCAGATGAAGCCGCTGCTCGGCCTGACGCCCCAGCTGTCCTGTCCGCTGCTGGGCATCTTCGGCGCCGACGACCAGTTCCCCGGCCCGGACGAGGTGGCCGTGCTGGCGGCCGAGCTGGAAAAGCACGGCAAGGAGCACGAGTTCCACACCTACGCCGACGCCGGCCACGCGTTCTTCGCCGTCGACCGCCCGAGCTACCGCCCCGAAGCCGCGAAGGACGGCTGGGAACGCATCCTCGGCTTCTACGCCCGCACGCTCACCGCCTGAGAGGACTCGCCATGTGCACTTACCTGACGGAAAAGTTCGCGCTCGAAGGCAGCGGCAAGGGCGCCCGCGGCTGGTTCCGGCTGAACGAAGGCACCGTGTACGTCGACCACCCGGTGCACGCGCCCTACGCGCACACGGTGAACATCGACTTCCGCAACCCGGCCCTGGGCGCGTCGGCGCGGGTCGCGTTGGAGCTGACCGAAGAGGACGCGCTCGCCTGGGGGCCCGCTATCCCGGCCGGGTTAATGCCCGCCCGGCCGGGGTGGGTCCCCCGCACCCTGTACCCAGTGGTGTGGGGTCGGGGGGGGGTGACCCCGCCATCCCACCCACGACGGCGTGTAGAGGGCGCCCAGGAACTCGAGCAGCAACCGCTCCCGCAATGGCGCCGGTGCCGTGGCGAGGAGCGCGTTGATCGGCGCCATGCGGTCCGGCAGCCCCGAAGCGCCGCCCAGGCCCGCCGCCGCGAGGAGGCCCGCGAACTGCTCCGGCGTCAGCGTCGCCGGGTCGAGCGCCGCGACGAACTCCGCCACCGCCGCGTCGACGACCACCGGGCCCGCCGACCTGGCCGCGTCCACCGACGCGGCCAGGTCGGTCAGGAACTCCTTCTCGCTGCCGTGGTTGGCCGCCGTCACCGTCAGGTGCAGGTTCGCCGGGGAACTCAGGTGCGCGAACTGCGGCTGGACGTACCAGCCGCGCGCCTTCATCTCGTCGGCCACCGTGAACAGGTCGAAGCCGTCGTCGCCGGTGAACGCGATCAGCGTCGAGACCGGGTCGCCCAGAACCCGCAGGCCCGGTAGTTCCTCGATGCCGGAACGGATCCGGGACACCGCCTCACGCGCGGCGGACGCCAGCTTCAGGTAGCCGTCGGAACCGAGGTGGTTCACCACCGCCCACGCCGCCGCCAAGGGCCCGCCCGACCGCGTGCTCTGGATGGTCGTGTTCAGCATCGTGTACCCCGGCCAGGCCGCGCTCGCGAAGTAGTGCGTGCGCCGCAGTTCCGCCGAGGCGTGCAGCAGCACCGACGTCCCCTTCGGGCAGTACGCGTACTTGTGCAGGTCCACCGAAATGCTCGTGACGCCGGGGACGCGGAAGTCGAACGGCGGGACGTCCGCGCCGAGGCGGGCGAAGTACGGCAGCACCCAGCCGCCGATGCAGGCGTCGACGTGCATCCGGACGCCGCGCTCGTGCGCCGCCGCCGCGATCCCGGGCACCGGGTCGAGCACGCCGTGGGCGTACGACGGCGCACTCGCCACGACCAGGACCGTCGAGTCGTCGATCGCCGCGGCCATCGCCGCCGGGTCGGCGCGGAAGGTCACCGGGTCGACCGGGACGTCGATGCGACGCAGCCCGAACAGGTGGGCCGCCTTGTGGAACGCCGCGTGCGCGGTCGTCGGGAGCACGATCGACGGCGCCGCGATCCCGGGGTGCGCGTCCCGGGCGGCGAGCACCGCCAGCAAGCACGACTCCGTGCCGCCGGAGGTCACCGAACCGACCACGCCCGGGACGTCGCCGAGCAGCGCGGAGGCCGCGGCGACGAGGTCGTTCTCCATCCGCAGCAGGCTCGGGAACGCCGTCGGATCCAGGCCGTTGGCCGACGACGCGAGCGCGTGCGCGGCCGCGCCCAGGGAGTCCACTTCGGACAGGCCGCTGTCGTAGACGTAGGCCAGCGTCCGGCCGCCGTGCGTCGGCAGGTCGCCCGCGCGCAGCTCTCGCAGCGCCGCGAGGACGCCCTCAGGCGAGTTCATGGCGCGGTTCCAGCACCTTGCGCCGCAGCAGCGGCAGGGCCAGCGCGATCAGCACGCCGGGGACGATCGACGCCCCGACGAGGATCGCCACGATCGCGCTGTGCGGCTGGTTCGCCGTCGCGTCGGTGCTCGACACGTACCCGCCGGCGGCGAGGATGATCGCCCACAGGCCGCCGCCGAAGGCCAGCCCCAGCGTCTCCCCCGCGGTCCACACGCCCGCCGCGATCCCCGCCCGGGTCTCGCCGGTGCGCTCCTCCTCGGCGGTGATCAGGTCGGGCAGGATGGCCAGCGGGAACACCGAAATCCCCGCGTAGCCGATCCCGCACAGCGCCACGAAGACGAACGTGACGACCAGCGGGATCTCCCGGGCGAAGACCAGGCCGAGCAGGCCGATCGCGAAGGCCGCCGTGGCCAGGCGGAAGCCGTTCAGCTTGCCCACCCGATCGCCCAGCCGGGGCCACAGCGGCATGGTGACCAGCGCCGGGCCGACGAAGATGACGAACAGGATCGTCCCGTAGCCCTCGTCGCCGAGGATGCGCTGGGCGAAGAACGGGATCGCGGCGAGCACCGTGCCGATGCCGAGCGCCTGGATGAAGTACGTGCCGAGCAGCCAGCGGAACGGCCGCCAGCCGGCGAGCGTGCGGACCAGCTCCTTCAGGTTCACGGTGTTCGGCCGCAGGGAACCGACCGGCGCGTCCTTGAGCCCGAAGTACACCAGCAGCGTCGCGGCCAGCACGATCAGGCCGATCACCACGGCCATCACCCGGTAGCCGGCGACGCCGTCGATCGCCGCGGTGATCGCCGGGGCGCCACCGCCGCAGATCAGGATCGTCACGGCCAGCACGCCGATGCGGACGCTGGTCAGCTTCGTGCGTTCGGTCGCCGACTCGGTCAGCTCGGCGGGCAGCGCGTTGAACGGCACCTGGAACAGCGCGTACGCCGTCGCGCAGAGGGCGAAGGTGATCGCCACGTACAGCGCGTCCGGCAGCGGGGTCCCGAAGCCGGGGTGGGCGAACATCGCCGCGAACAGGATCGCGACGCCGACGCCGCCGATCAGCAGGAAGCGGCGCCGGCTGCCGGTCTTGATCAGGTCCGCGTCGGACAGCCGGCCGGCGACCGGGTTGAAGAAGAAGTCCCAGGCCTTGGGGACGAAGACGATCGCGGCGGCCCAGCCCGCGGGCACGCCCATGGTGTCGGTCAGGTACTTGACCAGCACGAGGCCGGGGACCGTGCCGAAGGACCCGGTGACGAACGAGCCGAGCGAATAGCGGAACCTCGTCCGGCCGGACAGCGTCGCCATGGTCCTCCTCGAAAACGGCGTACCGGGTGCAGGCCATGAGTATTCGATCTCGGCGCGCACCCGGTAGTGGTCGAGGGGAATCGTGCCATCGTCGTGACCAAGGCCACGACCGGGGCCCGCCGGTCAGCGAAGAGCGCGGGCGATCTTCTCCAGCGTCGCGGCGTCACCGCGCAGGAGCAGCTGGGTGACCACGGTGTCCTCCCAGGCCTTCAGCTCTTCGCGGATCTTCTCCGGCGGCCCGATCAGCGAGGTGTCCTCGACCAGCGACGTCGGGATCGCCGCGGCCGCCTCCTCCTTGCGGCCGGCGAGGAAGAGCTCCTGGACCTCGTCGGCCACGTCGCCGTAGCCGAGCCGCGCGTACACGTCGTGGTGGAAGTTCACGCTCTTCGCGCCCATCCCGCCGATGTACAACGCCAGCGACGGCTTGATCCAGCTCGCCGCCTCTTCGACGTCGTCGTGCACGATCACCGGCAGCGAGCACGGCACCTCGAACGTGGCGAAGGTGTGCCGCGCGCCCGGCCGCGAAAAGCCTTCTTCGAGCGCCGCCTTGTAGAAGTCGTTGCTCTTGGGCGAGAAGAACAGCGGGAGCCAGCCGTCGCCGATCTCCGCCGCGAGGGCCACGTTCTTGGGGCCTTCGGCGGCGAGGTGGATCGGGATGTCCTTGCGCAGCGGGTGCACCGTCGGCTTCAGCGGCTTGCCGAGCCCGGTGCCGCCCTTGAACGGCAGCTGGAAGTGGTCGCCGTCGAGGGTCACCGGCGCCTCGCGGGCGATCACCTGCCGGACGATGTTCACGTACTCCCGGGTCCGCGCGAGGGGCTTCGGGTACGGCTGGCCGTACCAGCCTTCGACGACCTGCGGGCCGGACGCGCCGAGCCCGAGCACCATCCGGCCGCCGGAGAGGTGGTCGAGGGTCAGCGCGCTCATCGCCGTCGCCGTCGGCGTCCGCGCGGCCATCTGGACGATGTTCGTGCCGAGCCGGATCCGGCTGGTGGAAGCGCCGTACCAGGCCAGCGGCGTGAACGCGTCCGAGCCGTAGGCCTCCGCCGTCCACACCGAGTCGAAGCCGAGCTCCTCGGCCTTGAGGACGGCTTCCAGCGCACCCGGGGTCGGGCCGCTCTGCCAGTACCCGACGTGGAATCCCAGCTTCACGAATGCCTCCTAGACGTTCGGCGCGTAGTGCTCGGGCTTGCCCCGCTCGGACAGCGGCGGCAGGTTCCTTCGTGGAGTCTCGACCAGGGGCGCGTCCACGGCCACCTCCCCGCGCTCGCGGCGCCAGCCTGCGCGGGCTCGCGGGTGGTAGCGGCGGTCGTGCGGGACGAGCTTGAACACGGTGCCGACCAGCTTGCCGAACCGCCGGTGCCGCCGGGCGTCGCGCTCGGTCCAGCGGAAGCCGAGCAGGTCGCGGACCTCGCGGTCGTACAGCCCGATCGTCAGCCACACGAAGTTGCGCGCGATCACCCGCTGGACCGGCCGCCACAGCGCGTCCGGCAGCCGGGGCAGGAACGGCGGCTTGCCGAGCCCGCGGATGTCCAGGACGTCCCGGGTGGCCTTGTTGTCTTCCAGGACGTCGGTGCACATGTGCTTCCAGTAGCGCTGGAAGTCTTCCCAGCTCTCCGGCACGGGCCGCATGGTCATGTCGTACATCCGCCACCACTGGACGTGCTCGTCGAACAGCCGCCGCTTTTCGGCTTCGCCGATGCCGCCCATGAAGTGGTCGGCGATCAGGATCGTGCTGACGAAGAACGTCGCGTGCGCCCAGTAGTAGGTGTCGGGGTCGAGCGCGTGGTACCGGCGGCCCTGCGCGTCGACGCCCTTGATGCGGTCGTGGTAGCCGCGGACTTCGAGGGCGGTCGCGTGGGCGCGCGGGCCGTCGTAGACCACGCCGCCGATCGGGTAGAGCGAACGGAACAGCCGCTGCCAGCGCTCTTCGAAGAACCGCGAGTGCTGCTCGACGCCGGCGCCGAGGCCGGGGTGCATGTTCTGCATGGAGCCGGCCCACAGGCCGATCAGCAGGCCGCGCCAGTCGCCGAAGTACTTCCACGTCAGCGAGTCGGGACCCAGCGGCTGGGGGTCTTCCCGGGTCATCGGCGCACTCCTCGTCGAGTCTCAAACTGACTACGGCTGTTGTCAGGCTAGGATCTGACAACAGTTGTAGTCAACCGAGGAGCTGTGATGCCGGGCCGGACCTGGGCGGGCACGACGCTGGACGACCGGAAGGCGCTCCGGCGCGAGCAGCTCGTGGCGGCCGGCCTGGAGCTGCTGGGCACCGAAGGCTCGGCCGGGACGAGCGTCCGCGCGGTGTGCCGGCGCGCGAAGCTGACCGAGCGCTACTTCTACGAAAGCTTCGCCGACCGCGAAGAGCTCGTCGCGGCCGTGTACGAGCACGTCGGCGAGCAGGCGCGGCAGGCGCTCGTCGACGCGGTGCGGGACGCCCCCACGCCCGTTCTGCGGGCCGAGAACGCCGTGCGCGCCTTCGTCGAGCTGATCGTCGACGACCCCCGCAAGGGCCGGGTCCTGCTGCTCGCACCGCTCACCGACCCCGCGCTGACCCGCCGCGGCCTGCACCTGCTGCCGGTCTTCGCCGCGCTGGTCGGCGAGCAGCTCACCCACGGCGACGAGACCGAACGCCGGATGGTCGCCGTCGGGCTGGTCGGCGCGCTGACCAACGTCTTCGTCGCCTACCTCGACGGCTCGCTGAAGGTCTCGCGCGAGCGGCTCGTCGCGCACTGCGTGAAACTCGTCCTCGGCGCCGACGGCCACTGACCCACCTCCCTTGCCCGACCTGCTGACAGTCGCGCGGCGGATCGGGCACACTCAACCCATGCGTACCGCTGGGCGGAACGACGGCGCGAGCGGCGACGGCCTCGTCGCGGCCCGGCTCGCCGCGCTCCTGGAAGCCTTCCGGCCCGGTGACGAGACCCTCGGCGTCTCCGAACTGGCCCGCCGGACCGGGCTGGCGAAGACGACCGTGCACCGGCTCGTCGGGCACCTGGCCGAGACCGGCCTGGTCGAACGCGAGGCAGGCGCGGTGCGGCTCGGGCTGCGCCTGTTCGAGGTCGGCCAGCTGGCCTCTCCCCGGCGCGGCCTGGTCGAGGCGGCCCGGCCGTACCTGGCCGACCTTCGCGAGGCCACGCGCAACACCGTCCACCTCGCCATCCTCGAAGGCACCGAAGTGGTGTACCTCGACGTGCTGCGCGGGCCGGACGCGCCGACGCTGCCCTCGCGCATCGGCGGCCGGTTCCCCGCGCACGCCACCGGCGTCGGCAAGGCGATCCTCGCGTTCTCCCCGGAACCGGTGGTGACCCAGGTGATCGACGCCGGGCTGCCGCGGATGAGCGCGCGGACGATCACCGCGCCGGGCCTGCTCCGCCGTCAGCTCACCCGCGTCCGGGAAGACGGGATCGCCTTGGAGCGCGAGGAATCCGGCGTCGGCGTGGTGTGCGCGGCCAGCCCGCTGCTCGACGCCCGCGGCGTCGCGGTGGCCGCGGTGTCGATCTCCGGCTGGGCCAACCGGATGCGGACCGAACGCGTCGCCCCGGCCGTCCGGACGGTCGCGCTCGCGTTGACCCGGACGCTCTCGGGTTCCACTCCGGACAGTCGAAGATAATCCTGCCGGGCAACGGTTTTCCGGCGAATGAGCCGTCCGTGGTCCCGGTCGGGACCGGTCGGCACCACCCGCTACGATCCGTGCAATGGTCCAGCACCGCCCGGTCCCCGCCGCGCACCGGTTGCTGTCGCTCGACATCGTGCTCGCGCTGCTGGCGCTGGCCGGCGGGCTGCGCGTGCTCTACCTGGCCGCCCCCGAGCCGGGCCTGCCCACGGAGGCGGCCACGGTCGCCCACGCCTACGCGCTCGGCACGCTGACGTCGTTCGCCGACGCGGGCGGCGCCGGGGCGAGCCCGTTCGGCTGGCTGCAGCTGGCGGCGGCCACGATGGTCTCGGACGCGTTCGGCCGCTCGGCCACGGCGCTGGCCGCCGTCCGCGAGACCGTGCTGGCCGCGGCGCTCGTGAGCGCGGTACTGACGTGGGTCCTGGCGCGCCGCCTGGGCCTGACCCGCTGGGCGTCCGCGGCGGCGGTGCTGCTCCTCGCGGCGTCCCCGCTGGCGCTCGGGGTGCAGCGGCTGGTCGTCGTGGAGCACCTGGCGGTGGCCTGGGCGCTGGGGGCACTGGTCCTGATCACCCGCCCGGGCGCCCGCATCCGCCACGACACGGCGGCGGCGGGGTGCCTGCTGGCGGCGGTGCTCACGTCCCCGTTGGCGCTGTTCTTCCTGCCCGCGGCGGGCTGGTTGCTGGCGCGCCGCGCACCGGTGCGCGCGGCATGGGTGGCGGTGTTGCTGAACCTGGGCCTGGGCATCGCGTTCGGCCCGGCGGCGGCGGTCCTCCGCCCCCACCTGGCGGCGGCGACCCGCCCATCGGTGGCCGACTGGGCGGCGCTGGACCCGGCGTGGGTGGCGCTGTCGGCGGCCGCGCTCCTGGCGGGACTGGCGGTCAAGAAGGTGCGGCCATTGGCGGCGACGGGGGTGCTGCTCGCGGCAACACTGCTGGTGCCGGGCGTGCCGTCGACCGCCGTGCTGGCGCTGTTGCTGCCGGTGACACCGTTGCTGCTGGCGGCAATCGCCCAGGCAGCGACCCGGCGGCGCTCGGAGCCTCGCCACGCAAGCACGCACGGAAGCACGAGCGGCCGCACCCGGCCCGAACCGGCCGGCGCCACCCACACCGCCACCCCGCATCCCGCCCACCCCGGCCGCATCGCTCGCCGCCGGGTCGTGGCCGGGGTTGGCGGTGGGGTGCTCGCCGCGGCACTTGCCGTCAGCTGGGGTGGCGGGTACCCCGCCCTCCGGGCGACCGTCGATCGCGGTGGGCCGCTCGCCGCCGCGCGCGATTGGCTGCGGGGCAACGCTTCCGGGTCGCGGCTGCTCGTCGATGACGCCGCCTGGGCCGAACTCGCGAACGCCGGCTGGCCGACCGGCCTGCTCGCGCCGCCCGCCGCCTGCTCCGTCACCTGCCCGCCCGCCGAGTGGGGCGTCTTCGGGAGGGACGAAACCACCCTCCGGAAGCACTACCCGGCCCTGGACGGCGCCTTCGCCGGCGCCGGCGCGACCGCTGTGTTCGGCTCCGGTGACACCCGGGTCACCGTCTGGCGGCTCGGGCTCCCGCCGGCCGATCCCGCCGCGCCGCCGGAAGCTCCGATCCGGGCCCACGCCGGCGAAGCCCTGACCGCGTCGGCCCGGATCGCGCTGAGCTCCGAAGCCGCCGCCGTGCTGCGCGAAGGCTGCGCCGACCCGCGGCTCATCGCGACGATCGCCGCGCTCGCCGCCATCCAGCCCGTGGGGGTCGCCGCCTTTCCCGAGGTCCCCGGCGAGGACGCCGCCGGGCAGCCGCGCCGCCGGGTCCTGCTCACCGGCCGCGAAGACGGCACCACCGCCTTCTACACCGGCCAGCGCGACCTCTTCCGCCCGGCCTCGGTCGTCCGCACCGCCGGCGGCGTGCTCGTCACCTACCCGCTGTTCGCGCCACCCGGCCTCCTCCCGCTGACTCGGTAGATTCGGGGCATGGGGCCGGAACGGCGGGTCGTCATCGCCGCCTACGACCAGGTGCAGATCCTCGACGTGGCCTGCCCGAGCGGCGCGCTGGAACTGGCGAACTCGCACGGCGCCGCGCCGCCGTACCGGGTCGAGCTGGCCACCGTGTCCGGGCAGGGCGCGCGCAGCTCGGCGGGGATCGTGCTCGCCGGCGCCCGGCGGCTGGCCGCGATCACCGGGCCGCTGGACACGCTGATGGTCGTGGGCGGGGCGGGGACGCGCGCGGCCGTCCTGGACGAGCCGCTGCTGGCCCAGATCCGCCGCCTCGCCGGGCGGAGCCGCCGGATCGCCTCGGTGTGCACGGGCACGTTCGTGCTCGCCGCGGCCGGGTTGCTCGACGGGCGGCGGGTCACCACGCACTGGGGCTACGGCGAGCTGCTCGCGGCCGCGTTCCCCGCCGTGACCGTCGATCCCGCGCCGCTGTACCTGCGCGACGGCAACATCTACACCTCGGCCGGGGTCACCAGCGCGCTCGACCTGACCCTCGCGCTCGTCGAAGACGACCACGGCCCGACGCTGGCCCGCGAAGTCGCCCGCGAGCTCGTGACCTACCTGCACCGCCCCGCCGACCAGGCCCAGATCAGCATGTTCCTCGCCGCGCCGTCGCCGGGGAACCGGACCGTGCGGGACCTGCTCGGGTACATCGCCGGCCACCTGGACGCGGACCTGAGCCCGCCGGCGCTGGCGGCCAGGGCGGGGGTCACCGCACGGCACCTGGCCCGGCTGTTCGCCACCCACGTCGGCACCACCCCCGCCCGTGCGGTGCGCACCGTGCGCACCGAAGCCGCCGCGTACCTGGTGCGGGGCAGCGAACTGCCGCTCGCCACCGTCGCCCGCCGGTGCGGGTTCGGCTCGGCCGAGACGCTGCGGCAGGCGTTCCTCGACCACTACGGCGTCACCGGGGACACGCTTCGCAGGATGACGGACATCCCGCGGCTCCCGGGCGCGGCGGCTGTCCAGACTCCGGGGGCATGACCACCACACAGACGACCCGCCGGACCGTGCTGGGCGGGCTGGCCGCGGCCGCGGCGCTGGCGCTCCCGGCCGCGACCGGCACCGCGGCCGCCGCCGGAGGCCGGCCCGGCCCGAAGATCGGCATCCTGCTCTACGACGGCTTCAGCCTGCTCGACCCGACCGGTCCGGCGGAACTGCTGTCCCGGCTCCCGGGCGCGACGGTCACCATGATCGGCGAGCGCCGCGGCCCGGTGCGCACCGACACCGGGCGGACGGCCGTCTTCGCCGACCGCGCGGTGTCCGAAGTGGACCGCCTCGACGTCCTGCTGGTGCCCGGGGCGGGCAACCGCGGCACGGTCGCGGCGATGGGCAACCCGGTGCTGCTGGACTGGATCCGCCGCGTCGACCGCCACACGACCTGGACGACGTCGGTGTGCACCGGCGCCCTGATCCTCGGCGCGGCGGGCCTGCTGCGCGAGCGGGCCACCACGTACTGGGCGTCGGCGGACTACCTGGAAGCCACGTTCGGCGTCGAGTACGTGCCGGAGCGGTACGTGCAGGTCGGCAAGGTGATCACCGCGGCGGGTGTCTCGGCGGGCATCGACCTGGCCCTGTTCCTGGCCGCCGAGCTGGCCGGCGAGGAGGTCGCCCGCGCGGTCCAGCTGGCCGTCGAGTACGACCCGCGGCCGCCGTTCGACTCGGGCGACGCGGCGGCGGCGAGCCCGCAGCTCAAGGAGCTGGCGTTGCGGCTGCTCGCCGAATCACAGAAGTAGCGCCGGTGGTGCGGGGTGCCGCCCCGCACCACCGCTACAGCGCGGCGACGTTGCGCTCCGGGTGGGCCGGCCGGTGCAGCGCCGGGACATCGGCCAGCAGGCCGCGCCGGGCCAGTTCCGGCCGGACGCCGTCGCCGAACCAGTACGCCTCCTCCAGGTGCGGGTAGCCCGACAGCACGAACTCCGTGACGCCGATCGAGTGGTACTCCTCGATCAGGTCCGCGACCTCCTCGTGGCTGCCGACCAGCGCGGTCCCCGCACCGCCGCGGACGAGGCCGACGCCGGCCCACAGGTTCGGGTGGATCTCCAGCCCGCGGACGCCGCCGCCGGTCCGGCCACCGTGCAGCGCCACCATCCGCTGCTGGCCCACCGACTCGCTCGCGGCCAGCTGCGCCTGCGCCTTCGCGACCTGTTCCGGGCTGAGCGCGTCGAGCAGCTTCTGCGCCTCCGCCCAGGCCTCGGCCGAGGTGTCGCGCGAGATCGTGTGCAGCCGGACGCCGAACCGGATCGGCCGGTCCCCGGCCAGCGCCCGCACTTTGCCGATCTTCTCGGCGACCTGGGCGGGCGGCTCGCCCCAGGTCAGGTAGACGTCGGCGTGCCGGGCCGCGACCGGCAGCGCGGCCGGTGACGAGCCGCCGAAGTAGATCGGCGGCACCGGGTCCGGCGCGGCGAGGGTCGTCGCGCCTTCGACCCGCAGGTGCTCACCTTCGAAGCTGAACGGCTCGCCGGACCAGACCCCGCGCACGATGGTCAGGAACTCGTCCGTGCGGGCGTACCGGGCGTCGTGGTCGTGCCAGTCGCCGAAGCGGCGCTGCTCGACCGCGTCACCGCCGGTGACGATGTTGAGCAGCACCCGGCCGCCCGAGAGTCTTTGGAAAGTCCCCGCCATCTGCGCGGCCAGGGTCGGTGAGATGACGCCGGGCCGGAAGGCGACCAGGAACTTGAGCCGGGTCGTCTCCCGGATCAGCGCGGCCGTGGTGAGCCAGGCGTCCTCGCACCAGGTGCCGGTCGGCGTCAGGACGCCCTCGAAACCCTGCCGCTCGGCGGCGCGGGCGACCTGGGCCAGGTAGTCCAGATCCGGGTCGCGCTGGGCGGCCGGGCCCGCGGACCGGTTGGCGTGGAAGCGTTCCACGATCGTGCGGCCGTCCCCGCTGGTGGGCAGGAACCAGTGCAGCCTGATGCTCATCCGTTGCTCCTCGCCTGATCCAGGTCGGGACCGAACCGCCGGTCGACGAAGGCGGCGAAGTCCACCTTGCCCGGCAGCGTCTTCTCGTCGGTGAAGGCGTCCGCGAGCTGCTGTTCGGACGCCACCACGGAGTCGTCGAGCACGATCGGCAGGTCGCGGCCCGCTTCGACGGCCTTCCGCGCGACCTCGAGCTTCAGCCCGGTCTCAGTGGCCCACGCCTGCGCCCACTCTTCGCGGTGCGTGTCGGCCCACTTCTGCGCCTTGACCACGCGCACCGCGAAGTCGCGCAACGCGGAGTTCTTGCCGGGGTCGCCGAGCGCCGCCGCGCTCGCGGTCAGGAAGCCCAGGCCGTTCGACGCGCCCCGGCCGTCGGCCAGCACCCGCGCGTGGGCCTCGATCTGCGCCTGCGCGGTGTAGGGGTCCCAGATCGCCCAGGCGTCGATGGTGCGTTGCGTGAACGCCGCGTACGCCTCGGACGGCTGCAGGAAGCTCAGCTTGACGTCCTTCGTGGACAATCCGTTGTTGTGCAGCGTGTTCAGCAGCTGCCCGTGCGCCGAGGTGCCCTTGGCGACGCCGATCGTCTTGCCCTTGAGCGAAGCGACGTTCTGCAGCGGCGAGTCCGGCGGCACGAGCACGGCTTCCCGCTCGACGTTGCTGCGCGACACGCTGATCACCTTGATCTTCGCCTTCGCGGCGGCCGCGAAGATCGGCGGCGTGTTGCCGACGCGCCCGGTGTCGATCGCGCCGGCCGAGGCGGCTTCGAGCAGGGGCGGGCCCGACGTGAATGTCGCCCACTCGATCTTGTACGGCGTCCCCTGCAGCAGGTTCGCCGCGGTGAGCAGGGACTTCACGCCACCCTTCTGGTCGCCCACCTTGAGCGTCACCTTCGCCAGGTCGGCCGCGCTCACCGCGGCCGGCACCGCGGTGGGGCCGTCGCCGGTCGCCCGGCCCCACGCCGACACCGCGCGATCGGCCGCAACCGCCAGTATTACCAAAAGCCACATAGAAGA
>NZ_JBHVXZ010000158.1:0-19444 GCF_042881395.1 Amycolatopsis sp. NPDC058278
CGCCGGATCCGTCTGATCAGTTCTCCGCGGACTGGGAGTACGCGGATTCTTCAAATCGCCATCAACGCGACTGAAGCGCTGAGGGTGAGCAAGGCGCTCACTTGCAGTACTGTGCCGGCAGAAACCCAGTTCGCTTTGAAGTTGTTGGCCTTCCGGAGAGTCTTGATCGTATCGACCTGCGCGGTCGCGACATTGTTGCGTGCGTCGACCTCGTGGTCGGTCCAGTGCGCGGTCAGCATCCTCTGCAGGGTGACAGGCGCGGTAACTTTGTAAGCTCGGTTCCAGCCTGCCACGATCCCACACGAAGCCGCACCGGTGAGCAGAACCAGGGCGACGCACACGGTGACGATCACTCCGAGTGGAAGTCTGGAGACGTTGCCCACCTTGACGATGGCCACCAGACCGGTGAAGAGGGTGACGAGTGCGCCTGAGGTGGTCACGAGGTTCTGCCCTCGCACGTCGTAAGCCGCACGCCGGTCGCGTTCGGCTCTGAGTTCGGATTCGATATAGGACGTGTAGCCGATACCTTGATCACTCATCGGGTCGTGTCGCGTCGTCGTGCGCCGGAACGGTCAGGCCGCCCCGGATGTCCTCCATTTCGATCCACGCCTGGTTGGCCGGCGGCTCCCGGCGATCGTCACCTTGCTCGTCGTGAGTGGGTTGCGACACGATCGATTTCCTTCCGCTCGGTGTTCCCCAAGTCGGCCGGCGTGGGTCGCGCGTTACGTGTGCCCGATTCGAGACCGGCTCGTGCCCGGCTCGTCGTTCCGGCAGCAGGCCTGGCGAGGGGACCCTGAACTCATGCCGGCGACCATCTCCGACTTCATCGACCGAATCTACGAGCGGATCGCCTGCGGCTCGGCCGAGGACGTCCTGCGCGAGGATGCAGTACGTGAGTTGTGGGCCATGGCGGCACTATGTCAGGTGACGACGTTCGAGGACCTCGTGCAGGTCCACCCTTCGGTGGCACATGCCGCTGCTTCGCTGTGCTGGGCGCGCTATCTGGCGCTGCCCGAGGAAGCGGGGCTGCACGACCTCGATCGAGCGTTGGCCGGCTTCGGTGCCTGTTTCGACCCAGCCACCACCGTGGCGCCGGTCTGGGTCCGCGAGTACCTGCTGAGGACCGCTGATACCGAAGACAGCTCGCAGGTTCGGCTCTTCAGTGGGGCTGTGCTGCGTGCGCGACGTGAACTCGCTGATTCGGCAGCCGGCAGTGCGCGACATTTCGCAGCAACTTGCCGTCTACAGGAGTGGCTATGCGGCCGCGGCTGGCTTACGACGTCGGTGTGCGACTTCGACGAGGCGATCGCGCTGGCACGTCGAGATCTCGAGACCTACGCCGCCGACGCTGATGCGCAGTCGGCCTTGGCGATCGCGCTGGTCAAAGCCACGGTCATGCGTCTCATCGCGGATCCGTCGCCCGCGGCAGACCTCAGCTACGCCATCACCATCGGAGAAGCCGAGCTTGAACGCCTCGAGCCGGACTGCGCGGCCTTCCGGGAGCAGGCGTACTTCTACGCGTGCGCGGCGTCGGCTCAAGCGAAGGCGACAGGGGATGCGGGGATACTGGCGCGAGCGCTGCGCTGGCTCGAGCGGGGACTGTCGTCCGCCGAGGGAGTTGAGCTGCTGAGGCTGCAGGACCAGATCGTGGACCTGTACGAAACGCGCTATCGGCTCGCCGGCCAGGAGGCGGATCTCGAACTAGCCATCATGGTAAGCAGCTACACCGCGGACGCCACAGCCCGAACGGACGCGCTTTGGCCGGCGCGGTGGCAGCAGGTGGCCGAACTGCGTCGCACGGCCTATCTCCGGTCGGGGAACGGCGAGCACCGCGATGAGAGCATCCGAACGATGCGGGAAGTCGTCAGCGAAACGCCCGAGGACGATCCGGAGCGTGTCCACCGGATGAGTCGGTTGGCGGAGATGCTGCTTCGTCGTTACGACGACATCCGCGGCTTCGGGGAACTTGTCGAAGCGACCCGGATCTACGAAGCGCTGCTCGAGACGGTGCCCGATGACGACCCCCGCAGACCCGACTTCATCGGCAACGCGATCGGGGCGTATGCCGCTCGCGCGACGCGCGAGCAGGGCGCTGCGGCTTTTCTCGACCGTGCTGTCGCCCTTGGCGAGGATGCTCTTTCGACGTCGGGTTCCGCGAGTTTCGAGACACTGATGAACTTGGCCGAAGCCCATGTGAAGCGTGCGGCACGCAATGCGGAAACCGGTTCGGTGGCTGCCGACCTGGACCATGCGGTCGAGCTCGCCGAGCTGGCGGTCGGCAAAGGGCGGACGGATCAGGAGGTAGCTGTGGCTCAGGGGCAGCTCAGTGCCGCGCTGCTGCTGAGGTATAAGAAGGGCGAGTCGATCGAGGACCTCGACCAGGCCACCGACGCCGCCCGCCGCGCGACCTCCGTCGGCGTGCCGATGCGCCGGGCACGAGACTTCCTCTCGCTGGGCGACTGTCTCGAGCGCGGGCCGTCTCCCGACATCGCCGAGGCGATCAGCGCTTTCCGCGATGCCGCCACAGCCGGCGCCGGTCAGGGGCCGATCCGGCTGGTCGCTGCCAGGGCGTGGGGGAAGGTGGCGGCCCGGGAGGGGGACTTCGCCGAAGCCCAGGCCGGCTACCGCGTCGCGCTGCAACTGCTTCGAGAAGTCGTCGACGAACGCCTGACCTGGAACGACCGGATGGAGCTGCTGGTGGAGTACAGCGGCCTCGTCTGGGACGGGGTCGCCGCGGCCCTGCGCAACAACGATCTGGACGCCGCTGTTCGGATGGTCGATTCCGGGCGCTCGGTCCTCTGGACGGGCTTGACGGAAGCGCGACGTGAGGAAGCGCTCCTCGAACGGTTGGCGCCGCAGCTGGCACGAAGGTATCGCGAATGTCTCGAAACACTGGACGCGTACCAGGAAATGGATGCATCCGAGGCCACTCGAAGCTACCGTGATCAGCTTCACGCCATGGCCACGTTGATGTGGCGCACCGCCGAGCACGGACATCATCCGGCCGATGTGGCGACCGCGGCCAGGCAGGAACGCGATGCCCTGCGACGGCGAATGCGGTCCATGCCCGAGTTCGCGGACTTCGATCGCGAGGTCTCGCTCGCCACGGTGGCCGAGTGCCTCCGAGGACGGGCGAACAGGTCGTCCGAGTACACCTCGGAATCGGTGGTGATCATCAATGCGAGCCGCTGGGGCTGCGACGCGATCTTGATCACCGCGGGTGACGCGCGCCGGCTCCCGCTCGCGGTCACGGTGGAAGAGATCGTCGGTGTTGCCGGGGATATGTGGCATGCGATGAGCCAAATTCTCGGCGAAGAGCCGGCTGACGGTGAACACGATCCGCGGGTGAGATTCCAGTCGGTGCTCGGTTGGCTATGGCAGCGGATCGCGGAGCCGATACTTCACGAGCTGCAATTCACTGAAACGCCGGCTGATACGGCTCGCTGGCCAAGGGTGCATTGGTGTACTTCCGGTATTTTCACGCTTCTTCCGGTTCATGCGGCGGAAGGCGCCGACGGTGCGGTGATCGACCGTGTGGTGTCGACGTACTTGGTGAACCTGGGCGATTTCTCGTCTGATCAATCCGCCCATAGCTCTCCATCCCTGCCCGCAGTGGGAATCGCCGTACCTGAACTGCCGGACGCGGACGCCTTGAAGTGCGCGCGGCAGGAGGTTGCTGTCGTGGCTCGGAGCTTCGGCTGGCGTTTCGAGACCTTGGCCGGTGAAGACGCGCAGCTGTATCAGGTGATCCAAGCTCTGCGGCAGACCGGATCAGCGCATTTCGCCTGCCACGGAACTCCGGCCGGCGCCGATGCGAACCGGTGGGGCATTCACCTCTACAACGGCCCGCTCACCATGGCCAAGATCGCGGAACTGGATCTAAGCCGAATGCGGCTCGCCTACCTCGCGGCGTGCTGGACCGGCAGCGCCGGAAGTGCTCTGGACGAGGCGGCGAATGTCGCTGCGGCCTTCCGAGCCGCTGGTGTCCAGCACGTCATCGCCGGTCTGTGGTTCATCGGCGACAAGCACAGCCTCGAACTCGCAGAAGAGTTCTACCCCCGGGCGTGCCAGGCGGGAGAGGTCGACGCCGCCAAGGTACCGATCGCGCTCCACCAAGCTGTCCGGGTGCTCCGAGACCGCCACAGGCGGCCGTGGATGTGGGCCCAATACGTGCACGTAGGCAGATAGGGCGGCAGTTGTCGGCCGCGGTGCAAGCCAGTTGCGAGCGACGCCTTGAGGCGTCGATGACGGGTATCCGGATCCCGGCCAGGTGCACTGCGCATAAGGTCGTACGCGCGGCGAGCGTTACCTCTCGCCGCCCGTACGAGATCGTCCCAGCTTGCCGCCGCTTCCTTGGTCCCGAACCGGACGTCCCACTCGTCACCGACCGGCGGCGGAGCGACGCGTTCGTCCTTCTTCGGGCTCACTCGTCGCCAGGCTCCGGCACGTCCCCGAAGTCATCGCCGTCCTGAGCGAGGATCTTCGCCAGCTCAGGGTCGGGATGGACCTCGGCGGTGCTGCGCCAGGCAGCCACCAGGTTGGCCAGCGGCGCCGGGTTGCCCAGCGATTCGGATCGCTCGGCGACATCGATGAGCTCAAGCAGGAAGGTCTGCACCTCCTCCTGGGAGAGGTAACGAACCCACGGGAACGCGGCCGGCAGGACATCGAGCAGTGCACGCGCCCCGGCATCCTGCTTCATCAACTCAATGAAGATGCGAGCGGTCGCAGAAGCCGCCACGGTCGTCTGGGCGGCGCGGTCGGCAGTCACCAGGACCAGGTCCTGCTGGTCTCGCTCGCGGCGGCGGATCCGCACAGCGCGCGAGGCGGAGTGCTCGAGCTTGTGCACGACCCCCTTGGCGTCGCGCTGCAGATCGGAGAAGTTGACCTCCGGTGCGGTCATGTTCATAGTTCAAAGGTATTTCTGGACTAATTCCATGTCCAGCGCGATCCAACCTCGTGCCCACCAACGAGCTCGGTGGCGGCGGCGAGCCGCTGGTCGACGGGAGCCGGGGGTGCAGGGGCGTTTACTGCCGCAGTACGGCGTCGTGGGCTCGGATTTGCACGGCCGTCGCCGCCAGCGACACAGCGACCAGGTCCGGACACTCGAAGGCGAGCACGTCACTTGACTCGCGACCTCCAGCAGCGGCCAATTCCGGCAGCGCCGCCGCCGGGCAGCCAGCCGGTGCTGGGAGATCTCCCGACCGCCGGCGTCAGTGCGGTCGTTGGCGCGGGGAATCAGCCGCGCGGCGCCGGTGGCCAACAAAGCCCAGCACCACGCCCATCAGGGTGCACTTGCGGGGAATCGCCTTTTCTTGCTCATCTCGAAGCCGCGAGCGGCGCCGGTCGCCGTCGTGCGGGCAATCGCGTCCGGCCGATGCCGCTACAGCCACACCTGCCAACGGAGATCGGCAATGACGGGAATGCCTAGGTTGACTGGACCACTAGGTTGTCGGTCACGCAGCCGCTCCAGGGACCGTAAAACGTCTTCAGGGTGCGGCAATGAAGCGCCCACCGCCCTTGTCAGTCTTTGGTTCGCCAGGGCTGGGGCTCCTCCGGGAGCGGCTTGGCCAAGAAGTCGCCCATGAAGAGGTCGACATAGATGCCGAACAAGCGGCGTAGCACCGCAGCCAGCGAGATGACCAAATGAATCAGCAAGCCGACGCAGATCCCTGAGGCGATGTTGCCGGGGACGCTGTCAGCGGTCAGCAGCGGCCACGATGCCATCAGCGCCAGGCCCAGAGCGAGCAGCATCGCCATCAACGACACGTGCAACGCGCCGACAGCCGAAGACGCCACCAGCTCTTTCAGCCCGGAACGGACCCGGTAGTCCTCCACCTCCTGGATCTTGATCCGCAAGTTCGCGAGGAACACGAAAGTGCTCAGCATCGCGCCAACCAACAGCGACGTCGCCGACAGCAGCTGCCCGACCCCGCCCAGCTGAAGACGGAACACCACGAACAAGACGAACCCCACCGCCGGCGTCCCATACAGCAACGCCCGCTCCGCCCAGGTCAGCCGCTTGCTGTCCGGGCCGCGCATCGCCCGGCTGTTGTAGAGGAAGATCGGCCACGGGTTGAACCTGCGCAACGTGTCCACGCCCGCACCGCCCCTTTCAGTCTGCGATTCTCGGTCGCCAGTTCGCCGCCACATCCACGTTCAACAGCTTCAACGAGTCCAGCGCCGTCGACGCGACCTCGCGCACGAACTGCTCCGCGGTCAGCCGACTGTCGGTGTCGATCGCGTACGTGAACCGCGGCCACGACGAGCGCACATCGATCTTGCGCTCCTTGCCGTCATAGACGGTGACGATGCGCTCCTCGTCGAAATCCTCATCCTCAAAATCACGCAACCCCACAAGCCCAACCAGCTGCGGGCGCTTCGGCTCCTGCCCGATCATCGCCCGCAGCGCGTCGATCACCCGCGCCTTCACCTGCGACCCGTCCTCCAGATCCAGATGCAGCCGCGACCGGCGCACGTTCTCTTCCGTGAACCGGGTCCGGTCCGGTGACGGCCGCGACTGCACCAACTCCACCCCGGTCACACCCACCGAGTCATCAGACAAGAACTCGCTCCACGCCCGCGCGTCCACCGTGTCCGACGTGACCCGCAGGAACACGCCCAGATCCCGCAGCCTGTAATTCAACTGGCGTAACGTCTGCGGCAGCAGATGCGACCGCCCCTTCACCTCGGTGATCAACAACCCAGCGTCACCGTAGGGAGGGATGATCAGCAACGAGTAAAAATCGGACAGCACCGCGTCGCTCTGCCCGATCTGCCGCGGGTCCTCTTCCGGCTCGTCCGAGTCCACGTCGATCACCTCGCGCGGCTCTCCGTACTCGCCGCCCTTCACATTCAGCAAAATGCCCCACGCGTCCGACCGCACCTGCGACACCCGGGTGTAGTGACGACGAGTCTCGTCCTTCTCGCCTCGAGCCATCGCATCCTTCGCCGCCCGCAACACCGCCTGATACAAACCGCCTACAGCCTCCGGCTCCGTCAACGCCATCCGGTCACGCTTGCGCGGCGGAGTCACATACAACTCCGCCACCCTGTAGCCGTAAGTTGTCATATCCCCACCCTCTGTTGCAGAACGTAAACACAGAGGGTCACCCACGCCGCCAACCACAGTCAAGGTTCACACCAGCCAACACCAGAATTCGAACACATGTTCTAGCGATTATCAAGGTATATCACCCGTCCGAGAAGACCGACAGTCAGCCGCAGGAATTCAACACACGAAGAATTACTGCCCTGCGTGCCGTGGGCGTGGCAAGATCCAATGGCCGAGTTGCGTATCGCGCGAGTCAGATGCCCAGCGGCCGCCCGATGATGCCGCCGGCGGGCACGCCACCTTCGAAGAAGCCGCCCTGTACGCCGAGAACCCGAACCCGCTCCGTCATGACCGGCTCGTTCTGGTGAGGCCTGCTCATCCGCATAGCCGGCGCGCCGCCGCCGGCCTGTCTGGTCCTCGTCACGGCGCTCGTGATCGCCCTGCCGCGCGCGGTCTGCTCCGCGAAGCACTGCAGCTGCTCCCCGACGTCCTATGTCTCATCCGTCGGCTCGCCGCCGACAAGTCCCTGCCCCGCGGCGTCCGCATCCGGCTCGGGCTGCTGCTGGCCAACCTCGCCTTGCCGATCGACCTGATCCCGACTTCATCCCCGTCCTCGGTTACGCCGACGACGCCATCGTGGTCACCGGCGTCCTCTGCGGTGGCGTCCGGCGTGCCGGCATCGACGCCGTCACGCCCGCTGGCCCGGCACCGACGATGGCTTCCCGGCGCTGACCCGCCTGACCACCTCTGCTCGCCCGCCACCTGATCCGCCTGCCAGTTCCCGCGAAGATCACGCACCAGCACGGGAGCCCCGTGCTCGAACTGCCGGTCACGGGCGTCGAAGCACGCACGCCGAGTTCCCCCTTGCAGCCCTCTAATCGGCGAGTGACAGACGGCTCGCACGGTTGATCTCGACAGTGACCAGCTGACCGAGGTGCGACGCCGCTGAACCTACCTGAGCGAGCTTCCTTCGACGTCAACACTGGACCACCGGGTCACAGTTGGACACCCATGCGTAACGACCGTTCAAGCTAGCTCGACTGCCAAGAGTGCAGAACCAGCGCACAATAAGTACGTCAGGAGCCTTCGAGATGACGACGCACGAGTCAATTTTCGATCACCAAGACAACCTCGCCAAGAAAACCGTAATTGGGATCATGTGGTCAGCCTTGATCATCGCGCCGGTGTTCTTGGGCGGATTGGCATTCTTCTTCGTGGCGCGCGCCTTCATGAGTGGGTTCACGGTGGGCCTCCGTAGCTTTGCTGCAGTCGTCCTGCCCCTGATGGTGCTGACGTTCGTCGTGGCTCCGAAGCTTGGTCAGCGCCGTCGCTCCGGCACCGAACCCGAGAGCCCGCCCAACCGAATCTTCGAACTGCCGGCGTGGCTCGTCGGGATGCCCTTGTGGCTCGCCACGATCGGCATGACAGCCGCAGGCGCTATCATGATGCAGCTCCTGACCATTTCAACATCGATCCCGATCGTCGAACTGGTCCTGGCAGCCGGGTTTTCCTTCATCCTTTACCTTTGGTCCGACGACAGAGATCGAGCTGCTCCATATTGCCTCGGACTCGTCATCGGCGCGCTCGGCTATGTGATCATTCTCGGCGTACCCCACGTCTGAGCTCCACCTATCAGAGTGACGACCTAGCCGGTACTCACACGGGCAGTCCAGGCCGGACTGTCCCGGTGACACACTCCCGGCAACAGCACCGCGTTGACGACCTCACCGGTCTGGTGAACGGCCACTGCCTCGTTGATACTCGGCAGTGGAAATCGCGTGATGAACCACTTGATCGGGAACCAGCCGGCCATGTGCAGGCGAGCAGGTAAGGGATGAACTCCGCGGGCACTCCGTCACCGTCGACGAGGCGACGCAGGACTCAGTGGCCGCGGTGGCGCACCGAGCTCAGGCGGGTCGCCAGGGCCATCTCATCCGCACGGTGGTGCCGGTCGGCGTGCTGGTGATACCGGCTTCGGGAGCGACCGCCCGGATGATCGGGATACCGCGGCCGCCGAGCGGGCGGCTGCGCCAGCGCGGTGCCGCTACCGGATGTCGGCGGTTGCGGTGAAACGTTCAATCCGCAAAAAGTCAACGACGGTTCCGAGACGACCGCCTGGCCATTGAGCTTCAGCGACTCCGTCCCCATTGACCGGCCGTCACGTTCTTTCGCCGGAGCGAGGTGCCAAGTGGCCCGGGGCTCTGACCAGCCGTGACAGCGTCACCGCATGTCTTCGCCGCGAATCAAACCCGCCACGATGGCAACGCTTGCCCGGACGAAAGGCGCAGCCTCACACGGTCGGCTGAACCCTTCAGAACCGAACCCGAATGGCAGCCCCCGCGATGTCACGCTCCCAGCGTGGCAGCCACGAGCAACCCCAGCCCGGCGCAGCAAGCCTTGCTCGACCGCCTCGACCACGACAATCCCGTCACGCTGCCCACAGCCGCGGCACGCTCGACGACCGTGTCGGCGTTGCGCAACCGCGGCCTCATCCACGCCGAGCGAACCCGCGACGGGTGGCAGCTCGCTCCCACCGCAGCCGGCACTCGCTGGCAACGCCGCGACCACGGCACACCCATCACGCCGGTCGGCACCGAGTTAGCCGCTGACAGCCGGACGGAACCGCACTCACACGAGACTGCCCCCTTCGAGCATGAAGGCCTGCTGTGGAAGCCTGTGCCCGGCGCCACCGCCACCTTTCCACAGCTCCTCCAGGCCCGCGCCGCGTTCAGCGACATCATGGACCTGTGGAACCTGTGGCGGCGTGACCAGCGTGAGGACGAGCTGGCAGCCGCCTGTGCCGTGTTCGACCAATGGCAACGCGCCGAACCCGATTTCCAGCCATGGACCGACCACGACATCACCGCATGGGAACAAGACCTGGACAAGCGTCGCCGACAGGAACGCGCACGCGACCGGCTCGCGCGACTTCCGCTGCACGATCCCGGCCGTGACCAAAACCGGCCCGCTCTGCTAGAACAGCAATCCCACCTCGACTCCACCTGCAACCACCTGCACGGTCTGCAGGAGCGGACCGTCTACCCAGCGATGGACCCGGTACGCCGCGAACGCAAGATCAGAGACAGCGAAACCACCCTCGAGCGCGTCACCACCAACGTCACCAAGCTCCAAGCGCGTGTCGGTGACCCCGACGCGGTAGTCGACATAGACGGCTACCTGCCTCGCCACCGGCGCGAGCGCAACCGCAGCACGCTCCAGTGGTGGCGGCACGACGAGCTGACCCGGCTGCGCACCCTCGTCGCCGACCTGCAAACCCACAGCCGCCGCAAGCCCGACTGAGAGAGCGCAGTTGCGGACCCGGATCATCAACGAGAAGCACCGACTCGACACGCTCGCCAGCATGCCGAAACCGGGTCTGCTCAGGGTTTGGTTGACACCTCATGTGTGAGGCTCCGGCCTCGCCTGGAAGACATCCCAGGAGCTTGAATGTCAAGCAGCAGCCTTCTCTGCACGATGTGACCAAGCGGTCGCCTCGTCGTAGAGGGTGCGGGTTTTGAGGCAGCCGTGCAGGATGCCGACGAGCCGGTTGGCGAGCTGCCGCAGTGCGGCGTTGTGGTGGGCGCCGCGTGCGCGGAGCTGGTCGTAGTAGGCGCGGGCACCGGGCGAGGTGTTCAGTGCGCTGAACGCTTGAGTCATGAGCGCGTCGATGAGCCGGTCGTTGTGGACGAACCGGGCCAGTACGGCCGTCTTCTTGCCGGAGGCGCGGGTGATCGGGCTGGTGCCGGCGTAGTTCTTGCGGCGCTTGGCATTGGCGTAGCGGTCGGGGTCGTCTCCGAACTCGGCAAGCACCCGAGCACCGAGGACCGGCCCCAGTCCTGGCTGGGACAGGATGATCTCAGCGTCCGGGTGCCGGCCAAAATGCGCATCGACCTGTCCCTGTAAGGCTTTGATCTGTTCGTGCAGGACAGTCAGCACTGCCGCGGCGGCGCGCGTGGTGGTGGCGTAGGCCGCGGTGACCACGGCGGGCTGGCCCAGGTGCTCGGCACGCAGCACGGCCTGGATCGAGGCGGCCTTGACAGGGATGTCGTGGCGGCGAGCACGTTTGAGAGCGGCCGTGATCTGGGTGATGGTCAGCTTCGCAGCCGAGGCAGGGTCGGGTGCCTTGGCCAGCAGCTCCAGGGCGTCGGCGGCGTCGAGATCGGTGAACGCATTCAACGCGGCCGGGAAGTAGTCACGCAGCGCGTGCCGCAGCCGCTGGGTGTGCCGGGTGCGTTCCCAGATCAGCGTCTTGTGCGCCCTGCTCACGACCTTGATCGCCTCAGCCTCGGCGGTGTCACCCGCGACCGGACGCAGCTGGTGGGAGTCGGTACGGACCATGTCGGCCAGCGTGTGTGCGTCGGCCGCGTCGCTCTTGGCGCCCGAGACGCCGTGGCGTTCCCGGTAGCGGGCCACCGACAACGGGTTGACAGCGAAAACCGTGTATCCGGCGGCGATCAGCGCCTGCACCCACGGACCCCGGTCGGTCTCGATCCCGATCCTCACCTCCACGGCCTCGGCGTCTTCGCCGAACTGCTCGCCGATCATCGCGTGCAGCCGGGCCATCCCCGCCACGCCCTCGGGCAGCCGGGCCTTGGCCAGCCGCCGGCCCGCCGCGTCCATCAACTCGACGTCGTGATGCGCCTCAGCCCAGTCGTCCCCTACGAACAGCACCCGTTCTCCCGTTCCCGTGGCCATGTTCGGCAGCAGCCTGCGGGAGAACTATCAGCGACCTAATGAATCAGTGCTCACGCCACGCGGGCGGGCACGACATCCCATCAGCGATCAACTCTCCCGGCCCACCGGCAGGGGCACGATCTTCCATCAGGACTCAGCGTCCAGGATGTCCGAGTGCTCACCTGCCAGCGGCTACCAGACTCAAGTCTGCCCGACGGGCGACTCACGTCTCATTAGGATGTCACCGTGCCCAAGCCCTACCCCCGTGAGTTCCGCGACGACGTGATCGCCGTGGCCCGTCGCGGCGAGGCCCCGTTGAAGCAGGTCGCCAAGGATTTCGGGATCTCCGAATCGTGCCTTGCCAACTGGCTGCGCGCGGCCGATGTCGAGGACGGCACTCGGCCCGGAGCGACCCGCGAGGAGTCCGCTGAGCTGCGCGAACTGCGCAAGCGCAATCGGCTGCTGGAACAGGAGAACGAGGTTTTGCGCAAGGCCGCGGCTTACCTGGCGCAGGGCAATCTGCCGGGAAAATAGCGTTCCCGCTCGTCCGTGAACTGGCCGCGGCCGGCACCGGTGTGCGGGTGCCGGTCGCGGTGACGTGCAGGGTGCTGGGCATCTCCCGGCAGGCCTTCTACCAGTGGCGATCGTCACCGGTCTGCCAGCGGGACGTCGACGATGCACATCTGATCAACGCCGCGCTCGAGATTCACGCCGACGACCCGGCCGACGGGTACCGGTTCATCGCCGACGAACTCGCCCGCCGTGGATTCACCGCTTCGGAGAACCGGGTCTGGCGGATCTGCTCGATGCAGCAGATCTTCTCGCTGCACGCCAAGAAGAAAGGACGTTCCCGCAAGGCCGGGCCGCCGGTGCACGATGACCTGGTCCGCCGTGATTTCACCGCCGCAGCACCGAATACCAAGTGGTTGACCGACATCACCGAACATTCCACCAGCGAAGGGAAACTCTACCTTTGTGCGATCAAGGACTGCTGCTCCAACAAGATCGTCGGGTACTCCATCGCCTCGCACATGCGGGCCTCACTCGCCGTCAGCGCGTTGCGTAACGCTATCGCGCTGCGCGACCCGGCCGGCACCGTCGTTCACTCCGACCGCGGCGCTCAGTTCCGATCGGCGGCTTACCGGCGTTTACTGCGCGCTCATGGGCTGACCGGGTCGATGGGCCGGGTCGGCGCCTGTGGTGACAACGCCGCGATGGAGTCGTTCTTTTCGCTGCTGCAGAAGAACGTCCTCGATACCCGGCGGTGGCACACCCGGGAGGAACTCCGGCTGGCGATCGTGTCCTGGATCGAGACGAAGTACCACCGCAAACGCCGGCAACGCGCCCTGGGCAAGCTCACCCCGGTCGAGTTTGAGACCATCTACACGACCGCGTCAGCGGCCTGAGAAACAGTCAGCCCTGGTGTCAACCAAAGTCTGGGCAGACCCCTGGTCGATCAACGCATGCAGCGTTTGAGCCCACTCCTCTCCTCGATCTCAACTGATTGGTGCCCCGACTGCGGTCAACGCGCAGTACAACTCGCAAGCGAGCCCGTGTCCCGGACGCACGGGCCCGAAGACGACCTTCCCCGCTGCGCATTCTGTACTGCACGTTGGCACTCGCGTGCTGACTATGTCGAAGACCTCACCAGCACGCGGCTAGGTTTGAGCGAATACGCAGCGGCCCACGACGGTGCGGACGAGCCCACCACACACTGCCCGGAATGCGGTAAGGATATGCTGGTCTGGTTCGACCCCACCACCGGCGACCTTGGCCCCAACCCCTACGGCCGCTGCTTCTTCTGCGACTGCGAGTTCAACGACCGATGCCCGCGGTGCGATGCACCGGTCAACAACCCGTCCGACGACGAGTCTCTGCTGTGCTTCGACTGCGTCGAGAGCCTCTCCGCCGAGGACTGACCGCGGGAGGCCGCCGCGCCGGCGCTCTTCTGAGAGCTCGACCAGCACGCGGAGAGAGGTTATTCCGCTGTCTCGGTGGTCACACTCCCAGAACGTCGTGGAATGGCGACAGGTCGTGGTTGTAGAAGCCGGCACCGACTTTGCGGCCCAGCCGGTCGCTGGCGACCAGCGCGGTGAGCACGGCGCTGGACTTGATGTCGGGATCGTCGTTGACGTCGTGGAGTCGCTTTTGGATCGCCTCGCAGACATCGAGGCCGATCGCATCCATCAAGGCGAACGGCCCGAGAGGGTGACCGAGTCCGTTCTCCACCGCCTGATCGAGCTCCTCGATGGTCGCAGCGCCTGCCTCGACTAGGGCGACGGCGTCGTTGAGGTAGGGAAAGAGCAAGTAGTTCACGATGAAGCCAGCTCGGTCCGTGCAGTTAACCGGTGTCTTGCCGAGTGAACGGGCCAAGGTGTGCGCGGTCGCCAGTACGTCGTCGCCGGTGAACTCCGTCCGACTGACCTCGACGAGGCCCATCACCGGCGCTGGGTGGAAGAAGTGCATTCCCACCACGTCAGCGCGCCGGTCGGCCGCCTCGGCGCAGTCGGCGACCGACAGGCTGGAAGTGGTCGTGGTCAACACCGCGCCTGGCCGACACACTCGGCCCAAAGCGCCGAAAACCTCCGCTTTGATGTCCTCTACCTCAGTGACGGCCTCCATCACAACGTCGCGGTCGCCGAGGTCCGCGTAACCGGACGACGGGTGGATGCGGGCAAGCGCCTGGCGCCGCGCTTCGGGCCGAATCTGACCGCGCCGCACCGCTCGGACCATCGCCGCATCGATCGCCTCGATCGCCGCCTCAGCCTTCTCCTGGGTGCGGGCGGAGAGCACCGTGTCGAAGCCGCCGAGTGCGGTGACCTGGGCGATTCCCCGGCCCATCGTGCCCGACCCGACGACGCCGATCCGACTGACCGGACGTGGAACGGCGTTCATAGTCCGGTCCGGGCGAGGAGAGCCCACCACGCCAGCTGCCCCGTAGTCGTAGACGCCCATGCCAGCTTTGCGTCCCAGCCGATTGCGCCCGACCAGGTCGCTCAGCAGCGCTGCGGGCGCGTGCGCGGCCCGTCTCGTGCGTTCATGCAACGCGGCCAGTTCGTCTCGGACCGAATCGACACCTAAGTGGTCAAGAAGCGTCAGCGGGCCCGCAGGCAGGCCACACCCCAGCTTCATCGCCGTGTCGATGTCCTCACGAGTTGCATAGCCGGACTCGTACAGGGAAACTGCTCGGTTCAAGTAGCCGAGGAGGAGCTGCCACGCGAGCATCTGCGCGGATCCGAAGTCCTTCACCGCCAGGGGAAGCCGGCTCACCAGCGCATCGACCGCGCTGGCGGCGCCGGCCTCCGACATCGCCGTCCGCGTCACCTCACAAGTCCCGCCGGGCGCCGGAGGGACCATGAAGCGCAAGCCGACAAGCTTCGAAGGTCGACCGGACTCGGCCGCGAGCGCCATGAGCGACAGAGAAGCGGTCGTCGAAACCAGAACGGTGTCCGGCGGGCAGACCTCGGCGATCGTCCGCAACACTGCCCTCTTGGTCTCCCTGTGTTCGGGGACCGCCTCGACTACGAGGTTGGCAGCGGACAGGACAGACATACCGTTGTGCGCGGCGATCGAGCGGCTCCGGGCACGCTCGACCGCAGCCGGATCGACGTCCACGGCGATTACCGGCACGCCGGCCTCGACGAGCAGCTCGACGAGGGGCAACCCCAGCGACCCGAGTCCGACGACACCGACAGTGTTCCCTTGTTCGATCACAGCGTCTTCCTTCGTTCAGATCCGAAAGGCGAACGGGTGCAATCCGGGTAGCCGATCAGCCGGCCACGGCGGTCCCCAGTTCCCAGGACTTAGCCGGTGGAGCGGCGGGCGGCTCGGGGATGGGTTCGCGAGCGGCGGCGACAATTTCGGCGGCGTTGAGGCTCGAAGGCGCTGCCGTCAAAGTGTTGACCGCGTACACGGCGGCACTCACGGCAGGGTTGACGAGGCTCAGTCGAGCGACCTTGTCCGAGGTTCCCGACGGTTCGCTGGTGGGAATCTCGAACCCCTGGGATCGGACACCGGGATAGCGGAGATCCTGTCCTGTCGCGAGGACCCACGCGTCACGGGCAGCGAGAGAAATCGCCCGCTGGGCCTCCTTCGTGACGCCGGTGTCGTCAGGGCAGGACTCGAGCACGGTGTCGAGGCGCTTCGCCCCCATCGCCGCGCAGCTCATACCGTGCCCGTAGATGGGGTTGAACGCAGCCAGCGCGTCTCCCGCCACCACGATGCCTTCCGGCCAGCGCTGCGAGCTCCCATAGTGGAGCCGCCGGTTCACGGTGCTGCGCGAGAAGTGAATACCGCCGAGCGGCTCCGCGCCGACTGTCACGTCGGCGATCAGAGGATGCCGCAGACCTCGTGCGAACTCCAGGAAATCTTCTTCAGAAGACGGCGGTTCGGCTCCTCTAGTCCCGGATACGGTGACGATCCACCGGCCGTCTTCCACGGGCAGGAGCACACCGTTGCGACCGGGTTCCGGCGATTCCGGATCGGCCATGACGGTGATCAGCGGGAAGGTGTCCCGCACGTCGTCGGGCGCCCGGAAGACCCGGGTCGCATAGGCAAGGCCCGAGTCGACGGTCTCCCCCTTCACGGGTGGCAGGCCCATCCGGAGCAGCCAGGAGCGGGTTCTGGAAGCACGCCCGGTCGCATCGACCAGGAAATCCGCGGTAATGAGTTCCGCGCCGCTCTCACTGCGAAGCTCTGCGCCGGTAACCCGGCTGGCATCTCCGAGCAGTTTGGTGGCCTCGACGGCGGTCCTGAGCACGATGCGGTCGTTGCCCAGGACCGCACGCCGGACGATCTGGTCCAGGAGGGGCCGGCTGCAGGAAACCAGGAAGTGCGAAGCGGGGAACCGCGTTTGCCAGCCGTGCTGGGTGAACGCGAGCACGTCCTCCGGCAGGCCTATCTTCCGCGCGCCGGCGCTGTACAAGGCGTCGAGCGCACCGGGAACCAGGTCATCGATGGCACGGGCACCGGCCTCCATCAGAAGATGCGCGTGATGCGCCTGCGGGGTGCCCTGGCGCACCGCCGGACCGTCCGGGTAGCGATCTCGCTCGACGATCGTCACGGTGGTGCAGTGCCGGGCCAGCGCGGCCGCAGCCAGCATTCCGGCCAAGCCGCCGCCCAGGACCACCGCGCGTTCGAACCTCATCGCCCGTCCACCTCCTGGCCGCCCGTGAACCCCAGCCAGCCGTGAATCACCTGCGCGGTGTGCGCCGCGTGGTCCTCCAGGACGGTGAAGTGGTTCCCCGGCACCTCGATCACGGAGTCCATCAGGTCCCAGGGAGTGAACCCCGCGAGCGGGTCCTCCTCACTGAGCGGCTCCGACGCACGGACGAGCAGAGCAGGCGCGCCGACCCGGCCGGGGCGCCAATCGAAGGAGAGATACCGCGCCATTGCGCTGATCCAGTCATCACCCCAGAGGTCCCCGCCCGCCGCCCCCAGCGCATTGTTACGGCGGACGAGTTCCGGCAGCAACCGGCCGAGGTTCCCGCTGCCTTCTGCGCCGCTCGCCCACTCCGGCAGGTGGCTGTCGATCGCGACCACGGCGGACGGCGCGGTCCCCCGGTCCTCCAGGCGCCGGGCGACCTCGTGGGCGACCACACCACCCGAGGAATGCCCCACCAGGACGAAAGGCTTCCCTCCAGCGATCGACAGCACGGTCTCGACGTGCCCCGCGAGCAGCTCGTCGAGGTCGGATGGCAATCGCTGACCGCGGATGAATCCGGGCTGCGGCACGACCACCACGTCTCGGTACCCCTGCCAGGCCGTCGCCAGCCGCGCGTACTGGTGCGCGCCCGAACGGCCGATGAAGGCGGGAAAACAAATCAGGACGGCATCGTCCGTCCCCGCGGCGAGCGTGATCGGCGCGTCAGGTCCGCCGTCACCGGCGGGCGGCCGGAACCGGGAAAGCGCATCGACAGCGACGAAGAACTGTTCGAGCTGCCCGTCCTCCGCGGCCTTGACGAGCATGGCGTCGAGTCTCTCCGCGTGTACCGCGGCGTGGTCGTTCTGCAGCGGAGCGCCCAGCCGCGGCAGGAGGTATTCGACCACGGCGTTCGGGGTCGGGTGGCCAAAGGCCAACGTGCCCGGCAAGGGCAGCCCTGTCGCGCGAGCCAGCCTCGAGGCGAGCTCGGCGCTGGCGAGCGAGGTGAAACCGATCTCGAGGAACGGGGAAGCAGGCCGCACTTCCGCAGCGGAACGAAGCCCCAGTGCGGATGCCGCGACCTCGCAGACGAACTCCGTGAGGAGCCGCTTTTGTTCGGCCTCGGTCAACCCCGTGAGCGTCGGCACCTCTTGCGCACGTTCTTCGGCGACGGGCTCGTCGATCAGCAAGGCGAAGAGGTGCGTCCCGTGCTCCGCGGCGAGCCTCTCCCAGTCGGCAGTGGCGAGCAGCACTTCGTCTTCACCGAGATCGAACGTACGCCGGAAGGCACCGGCGACGGCGGAGTCCGGCACCGGCCGGAACGGCTCTTCGGCACCGCCTCCCCAAACGATGGTGGTGGCGGCGCGGCCGTCTGCCCGGCGCCGCTCGGCCAGCGCTGTCAACGGCTGCTGTGCGGCACCGTTTCCCCAGAGCCCGTCGATAGGGACAACCACGCAGAAGAATCCGACATCGAGTTCCGAGACTGGGCCGGGCGGGAGTTCACCGGGATCGTCGGCGAGGTGGACGACCCCGCTCAAGGGGAGATCCGTCGGCGTTGAGGCGAGCAGCTCCGCAAGGTCGAATCCGGCGGGGTCGGATCCGGCGAGGTCGGTGTGAGGGATCCCAGCTTCGGCGAGCGCGCTCTGCACGGTCCCGGTCGCGGCGTCGAGTACCACGTGCTCCGCACCCGCCTCGGCCAGCCAGTGCAAGACGGCAGGGACCATTGTCCGGTTTCCGCCGGTCAGCAGGACTGTACCGTGCGTACGCCAAGGGACGAGGAACCCGTTGTCCGGAGCAGGGGGTGGGGCCGGCACGATGCGACGGACGAGCAGTTCCGTTCCGCGCACGAGGAAGCGGGATTCACCGTCGGCGGTCGAGACCGCCGCGGCGACCCGTTCGGCGACCAGATCGTCCACCACGGCGGGAAGCTCGATCACACCATCCCCCGCGCGCACGGCCTCGAGTTCACCGACCCACCAGACCGGTGCGTCGGAGTCCGGGAGAACCGCACCCGGCCCCGCCAGGATGCCACTCACGACGCCGGCGGGCAGATCGTCCTCGGCTGATCGCACGGTGGCACCGCGCCGTCGGAGCGCCTCGGCGAACAACGGGCCCCATTCGTCCCCCTCGCCCGGTATGACCAGCCAAGTACCTTCGAGGATCCCCGGCATGGCGGGGCGCGGTCGCCACTCGAGCCGGTACCGCAAGGCATCCGCCGCGTCCAGCTCCGTCTGCCGGCGCCGCCACGCCGTCAGCGTGGGGAGCACCTCACGGAAGGGCCGGTCCACGTCGACGTCCAGAACGCTCTCGAGCACGGCCGTGTCGCCGCGCTCGATCGCGTCCCACAACGGAGAATCGGTTTCCCCTCCGTGGTTCCGCAGGCCGGGTACGTCGAGCCAATACCTTTCGCGCTGGAAGGCATAGGTGGGCAGATCCACGTGCACGCCCGGCTCGACCCAGCCGGAAAAGTCGACGGTTGCGCCAGCGGTGAACACCTCCGACAACGACCGCAAAAACCGCCCACGCTCCTCCTCACCCCGCCGCAACGTCCCCACCACCACAGCACCACCACCCACCGC
>NZ_JBHVXZ010000159.1:0-19443 GCF_042881395.1 Amycolatopsis sp. NPDC058278
CCCCACCGGCTGGTGCGGAGCCCTTCGCGGTCATGCGGTCAGAGGCCGAGTTCGCTCTCGAAGTTGCCCTCTTCCAGGCGCTGCTTGATCGTCGTCAGGAAGCGGCCCGCGTCGGCCCCGTCCACCAGGCGGTGGTCGTAGGTCAGCGGCAGGTACGCCATCGACCGGACGGCGATCGTGTCGTTGCCGTCGGCGTCCGCGACCACGACCGGGCGCTTGACGACCGCGCCGGTGCCGAGGATGCCCGACTGCGGCTGCACGATGATCGGCGTGTCGAACAGCGCGCCGACGCTGCCGATGTTCGTGATCGAGAAGGTGCCGCCCGACAGCTCGTCCGGCTTGATCTGGCCCGCCCGCGCGCGGCCCGCCAGGTCGGCGATCCGGTGCGCGAGACCGGCCAGGCTCAGCTCGCCCGCGTCGTGGATCACGACCGAGAGCAGCCCGCGCTCGGTGTCCACCGCGATGCCCAGGTGCACGGCGCCGTGGTAGGTGATCTCCTTCGTGTCCTCGTTGTAGGACGCGTTGACGTTCGGGTGCTGCTTGAGCGCCTCCACCGTGGCCTTCGCGAAGAACGGCAGGAACGTCAGGTTGACGCCCTCGCGCTCCTTGAAGCCCGCCTTCGCCCGCTGCCGCAGCTTGGCGATCTTGGTGACGTCGACCTCCTGGACCTGCGTGAGCTGCGCGGCGATCTGCAGCGACTCGCGGGTCTTGGTGGCCGTGATCTGGCGGATCCGGCTGGCCTTCTGCACGGTGCCGCGCAGCGCGGCCAGTTCCGGCGACACCGCGGCCGCCGGACGCGCGGCGGGCGCCGCCGGGGCAGCGGCGGCCGGAGCGGCAGCGGCCGGCGCCGGCGCGGCGGCGGCCTTCTGCTTCTCCTCGGCCGCGGCCAGGACGTCCTGCTTGCGGATCCGGCCGCCGACGCCGCTGCCGGTCAGCGACGCGAGGTCGATGCCGTGCTCCGACGCGAGCTTGCGGACCAGCGGCGTGACGTACGGGCCGTCCGCCGAGCCGTCCTTCGCTGCGGCGGCCGGGGCCGCCTCGGTGGCCTTGGCCGCGGGGGCGGCCTGCGGCTGCGGCTTCGGTTCCGGCTTGGGCTCGGGCTTCGCCTCCTGAACCGGCTCGGGCTTCGGCTCGGGCTTGGGTTCGGGCTTCGGCTCGGGCTTGGGTTCGGGCTTCGGCTCGGGCTTGGGCTCCGGCTCGGACTCCGCCTTCGGCGCCGCGTTCGCGTCGCCGATCACGGCCAGGACACCGCCGACCTCGACGGTCTCGTCCTCGCCCGCGCGGATCTCCAGCACCGTGCCGGCCACCGGCGACGGCACCTCGGTGTCGACCTTGTCGGTCGAGATCTCGAGCAGCGGCTCGTCGACCTCCACCGAGTCGCCGACCGCCTTCAGCCAGCGCGTGACGGTGCCCTCGGTGACGCTTTCGCCCAGCTCGGGCAGCTTCACCTCGGTGCCTTCGCCACCCGCCGCCGGCGCGGTGTCCGGCTTGCTCGGCGCGCTGTCCTCGGCCTGCGGCGCGGACTCCTCCTGCTGCGGCTCCGGCTCGGACTCCTGCTGCTCTTCCTGCGCCGGGGCGGAGGACCCGGAGGACTCCGGCACGCCGCCGGACCCGTCGTCGATCACGGCGAGCTCGCCGCCGACCTCGACGGTCTCGTCTTCCTGGGCGCTGATCTTCACGACCGTGCCCGCCACCGGGGAGGGCACCTCGGTGTCGACCTTGTCGGTCGAGATCTCGAGCAACGGCTCGTCGACCTCGACGGTGTCGCCCTCCTGCTTAAGCCACCGGGTGACGGTGCCTTCGGTGACGCTCTCCCCGAGCTCCGGCAATGTGACGGAGTAGGCCATCGTTCGCTGACTCCTCTTCCAAGTTCTGCGTGGTCTGGATTCTGCTGGTGGGACGTCAGCTGTGCACGTGCAGCGGCTTCCCCGCGAGGGCGAGGAACGCTTCACCGAGGGCCTCGGTCTGGGTGGGGTGGGCGTGGATGAGCGGCGCGACGTCTTCGGGGAAAGCCTCCCAGCTGTAGATCAGCTGCGCTTCGCCGATCAGCTCGCCGACGCGGTCGCCGACCATGTGCACCCCGACGACCGGGCCGTCCGGGGCCTTGACCAGCTTGACCCCGCCGGAGGTCTTGAGGATCTGGCTCTTGCCGTTGCCGCCCAGGTCGTAGGTGAACGTCGTGACGTCCGAGCCGTACTTGTCCTTCGCCTGCGACTCGGTCAGCCCGACCGACGCGACCTCCGGGTGGGAGTAGGTGACCCGCGGGATGCCGCTCTCGTCGATCACGCGCGGGTTCTGCCCGGCGATCTCCTCGGCGACGAAGATGCCCTGCTGGAAGCCGCGGTGCGCGAGCTGCAGGCCGGGGACGATGTCGCCGACGGCGTAGACGTTCGGCAGGTTGGTGCGCAGCCGCTCGTCGGTGAGGACGAAGCCGCGCTCGATCTTGACGCCGGCCTCCTCGTAGCCGTGGCCCGCCGAGTTCGGCCCGCGGCCGACGGCGACCAGCAGCAGGTCGGCCTCGATGGTCTCGCCGGACTCCAGCGAAACGCTCACGCCGTTGTCGTCCTGCTTCGCGCCGGTGAACTTCACCCCGGTCTTGAAGGCGATCTTGCGGCGGCGGAAGGCGCGCTCGAGCTGCTTGGAGGCGAACTCGTCCTCGTTCGGGACCAGCCGCGGCAGGGCTTCGACGATGGTGACGTCGACGCCGAAGGAGGCCCACACGCTGGCGAACTCGACGCCGATGACGCCGCCGCCGAGGACCACGACCTTCTTGGGGACGTAGTCGAGGGCCAGGGCCTGCTCGCTGGCGATGATGCGACCGCCGAGCTCCAGGCCGGGCAGCGTGCGCGAGTACGAGCCGGTGGCGAGGATGACGTTCTTGCCGGTGTAGCGGGTGCCGTCCACCTCGACGGTCGTGCCGCCGACGAACGTGCCGCTGCCCTCGACGAGGTTCACCTTGTGCGCCTTGGCCAGGCCCTGCAGGCCCTTGTACAGGCGGGCGACGATCCCGTCCTTGTACTTGTTGACCCCGGCGATGTCGATGCCCTCGAAGACGGCCTTGACGCCGACCGCTTCGGCTTCACGGGTCTCGTCGGCGACCTCGGCGGCGTGGAGCAGGGCCTTGGTCGGGATGCAGCCCCGGTGGAGGCACGTCCCGCCCAGCTTGTCCTTCTCGATCAGCGTGACGGAAAGGCCCAGCTCGGCCGCGCGGAACGCCGCGGCGTAGCCGCCCGATCCGCCTCCCAGGATCACGAGGTCGGCGGAGGTGTCGGTCACTTCATTAACTCCTCGGCAAGCAGTGGGGTGGTGCTCTGTCGTCGCCCCTGCCCGGTATAACCGCGCGCGCGACACCCGCCATCTTGTCACTACGCCGGACGGGGCTGCGAGCTAGCCGGGTGTGCGACGCCGACCACACGCGGAGTCCGGGATACTGAGGGGCGTAGGTCTCGGGAGAAGAGGTGGTCGAGGTGGGGCTCTTCGACTCGCTGCGCAGGCGGGCCAAGGGTGGACAGCGGGCCGGTACGCTGCGGAAAGCCAGCTCCGAGGACAGTCGTCACCTGGAAGAGTGGATGGCCACGCGGCGGGGTGTCGAGGCGTTCGTGGAGCCGAAGACCAACATCACGGACACCACTGTGGTGTTGATCGCCCACGACGGCGAATGGACCCGCCGCCGCATCGGCAGCCTGGAGGCCGCGCAGCAGTTCGGCCACCGCCGCTCGATCCCGGTGTACGAGGTCGCGCGCGTCGGGTACCCGAAGCGGATGCGCGAGTACACCGAGCGGAAGAAGCGCGGCCAGGTCTAGAGGTCGATCCGGCCGACGACCTCGCCGTGGTGGGTCTGCCCGGTGGGGCGGAAGCCCAGCTTGAGGTAGAAGTCCTCGGGGCCGCCCTCGGCCGGGAGCCAGAGCACGGTCACGGCCGTGTTGCCCCGTCTTCGGGCTTCCTCCAGGACCGTCTCCACCGCGAAGCGGCCGTAGCCGCGGCCCTGTACCCCGGCGCCGACGTTGAGCCGCCAGATCCCGCAGCGGAAGAAGTCGAACTCGGCGTCCGGGTCGAACGCGCCCATGACGAAGGCGACCGGTTCCCCGTCCCGCAGGATCAGCCGGGGCCAGGCCACGTCCGGCTGGGTGTAGGCCTCGGCGAGCGAGACGGCGACCGGCGCCACGAAGTCCTTCTGGTGCGGTTCGACGGCCAGCTGGCACGCGGCGGCGACGTTGTCGCGGGTGATCTGCTCCGCGGTGAGAGTGGTCACCCCGTCCAACCTACGTGGCTTGGGCGAGCAGGGTGGCGTGCTGGACCAGCGCGGCGCGGAACGAAGGGTGCACGGTGGTGCCGAGGACCGGGTCGACTTCGACCACGTTCCCCGAAGAGAGCAGCAGCACCGCCGGGTCCGACAGCACCACGACACCGTCCTCGGCCCGCAGGTCCGCCGGGCCGAGCAGGCGCGGGAAGACCACGTCCGCGGGCAGGCCGTCGCAGGTGCGCAGGAATTCGCGGTGGTCCTCCGGCAGCGAAACACCCAACCGCAGCTCGGCCGAGCGGATCGCCGACTCCGACGCCGGGGGCGGGGCCGTCACGCCGCCGCGCAGACGCAGGATCGCCGCGATCAGCTCCGGCCAGCTGCCCAGGTCCGGCGGGTACCGCTCGTGCAGGGCCGCGACCAGCGCCCCCGCGCACCCCGGCGCCCAGTCGCGCAGCCCGAGCGGATCGGCGCCGGCCACCAGCGCGGGCGCCAGCGCCCGGGTCGCCGCCAACGTGGCGACGTCGGGGTGCGGCCCGGCGAGCGAAGCCCAAAGCTCGAGGTCACCTTCGGCGAGAGCGGTGCGAACCCGGTCCGGGCGCGCGGGCGCGACGTGCTTCACCACCTCGGCGACCGGGCCGGGCGGGAGAACGCCCTCGAGGTCGGACACCGGACGACGCAGCGAAACCGTGTGCGCGCGCTCCTCGGCATCGAGGTCGAGCGGCGGCAACCCCTCGGCCCAGTCCGGACGCGCACCCCAGGCCTCGAAGAGCATCGCCCACGCGCGCGCCCGCACCGGGTCCGCGGCCAGGGCGGCCACCGGCCGTTCCGTGCGGGCCTGCCACTGCGTGACCAGGCGGTCGGCCTCGTCGAGGGCGCCGGTGACGGCGAGCAGCAGGGCCGCGTGGCCGACCTGGTCGTCGACGCGTGGTTCAGCCGCGGTCAGGACGTCGCGGACCGCCGCCTCCAGGTACTCACCGGCGTCCACGCCACGACCCTAGCCCAGCGCTTGTTTGGCGCCCGGGTGCAGCGGTACCGGGTCGGTCTGCGTCGCCAGCTGCCGCGTGATCTCCTTCGCCGCCGGGTGCACCTTCGCCAGCTCCGCCTGCTTGTCGAAGATCAGCTTCGTGATCGCGCACGCGTTGCCCGCCGGGAAGTCCTCGCGCACGAGCAGCAGGTTGGGGACCACCACCGTCGGCACGTCGGCGGGCTGCGCGTAGGCCGCCTTCGGGATCACGGCCTGGTCGTAGACCGGGTTGACCTTCTTCAGCGCGGGCAGCAGCGGCGTGATGTCGAGGAACTTCACCTTGTCCTTCATGGCCGTGGTGATGTCGGTGATCTGCGCGGTCGGCAGCCCGCCGGACCAGACGAGCCCGTCCAGGGTGCCCGCCTTCATGCCGTCCGCCGTCTTGGCCAGGTCCAGCCGCTGTGCCTGGACGTCGGTGTCGGGCTTGAGCCCCGCCGCCTGCAGGAGGCGGTTCGCGATCACCTCGGTGCCGGACTTCGGCGATCCGGTCGAGATCCGCTTGCCCTTCATGTCGGCGATGCTGTTGATGCCGGCGTCGGTGCGCACCAGGACCTGCGTCGAGTTCGGGTAGATCCGGGACAGGGCCTGGATCTTCTGCGGCTTGCCGTCGAAGGATCCCTTGCCGTTGACGGCGTCCGCCGCGGTGTCGGCCAGCGAGAACGCGACGTCGTAGTTGCCGGCCACCAGCTGCTGGATGTTCTGCACCGACGCACCGGTCTCCGCGGCCGTCGCGCGCAGCTTGGTGTTGTTGCTGATCAGCTGGGCCAGCCCGCCGCCCAGCACGTAGTAGACGCCGCCGCTGTTGCCGGTGGCGATGGTGATGCGGCCCTCGCCGGCTTCGCAGGACTGCGAGCCGCCGGGAGCGGCCTGGTCGGTCTGCTGTTTCCCGCCGCAGCCGGTGACGGCCAGAGCGAGTACCGCGGCGGCGGCGACTGCGCGTTTCATGCTGTCCTCCTCTTGATCACGGCGTGGGTTCCCAAGGCGGCGGCGCCGCACCCGGCACCGATCGCGATCGGGATCGGCTCCAGGTAGAGCAGGCACAAGGCGGCGGGCACGAACAGCAATCGCACCGGGAGGCCGACCGGCCCGAAGAGCCAGCCCCCGGTGACCACCGCCAGCGCGGCGACGGCGAGCGCGGACACCGCCGTCACCCACAGCACGGTGACCACGTCGGACTCCAGCAGCAGCGCGGCGCCGTTGTCGGTCAGCACGAAGGCGATCGGCACCAGGAACGCCGGGAGCGTGTACTTCCAGCACTGCCACATGGTGCCGAGCACCGAGCCGCCGGTGATCGCGGCCGAAGCCACCGCCGCGAGCGCGGTCGGCGGCGTGACCTCGGACAGAACGGCGTAGTAGAAGATGAACATCGCGCGCTCGGCGTCGGCGACGCCGAGCGTCTCCAGCGCGGGGCCGATCACGACCCAGGCGATGATGAAGCTGGCGGTGACCGGCACGGCGAGGCCCAGTACGCCGACGGCGATCGCCGAGAGCAGCACGGTCAGGATGAGGATCACCGTGCCGTTGTCGGTGAGCGCGCCGGCCAGTTCCACCAGCGCGTCGGCGAGTTCGAGGCCCAGCCCGGTCTTGGTGATGGTCGAGGTGATCACGCCGGCCGCCGCGCAGACCGCGATCACCGGCAGCGCGCCCCGGACACCGGCCGACAGCGCGTCCACCATGTCCCGGGCCCACCCGCGCACGTCGTGGCGCCGGGCGAGCAACGCGAACAGCGCGGCGACGCCGGTGGCGTAGACCACCGCGGCGAACGGCGGGATGTCCAGGGCGAGGAACACGACGATGATCGCCAGCGACAGGAAGTGATAACCCCCGCGCCGCAACAGCTTCCACGGGTCGTCGTGCGGGACGTCGACGGCTTCGGCCTTGAAACGCCGCGCGTCGGCCTCCATCGCGAACACGATGCCGAGGTAGTAGAGCAGCGTCGGGACGGTCGCCCAGATCAGCACCTTCAGGTACGACGTCTGCAGGTACTCGGCGATGATGAACGCGGCGGCGCCCAGCGTCGGCGGCGAGAGGATGGCCCCGATGCCGGACGCGGCGAGCAGGCCACCCGCGTTTTCCTTGGGGTACCGGGCTTTCTGCAGGATCGGCCAGGTGATCGAGCCGAGGCTGACCGCCGTGGCCGTGCCCGAACCCGACACCGTGCCGAGCAGGAAGCCCGACAGCACGGTGGTCCGGCCCGGTGCCGTCCGCGACCGGCGGAACGCGGCGAAGGAGATGTCCACGAAGAACTTCCCGGCGCCGGAGGCGTTGAGCACCGCGCCGTAGAGGGTGAACAGCACGATGTAGCTCGCCGCGACGTCCAGGGGAGTGCCGTAGAACCCGCTCGCGTCGTTGAAGAGCGCGTTGACGATCTGGCTGAAGTCGACGCCGGCGTGGGCGATGCCCCAGTTCTGCGGGAGGAAGCCGCCGTAGTAGGCGTAGGCGAGGAACAGCAGGCAGACGATCGGCAGCACCAGCCCGGTGGTGCGGCGGGTGGCTTCGAGGATCAGCACCAGCAGCAGCGCGCCGGCCACGATGTCCAGCGGGGACAGGATGCCCTGGCGGTTCAGGAAGTCGTCGTAGCCGACGAGCACGGGGTAGAGGCCGACGGCGAGGGCGACGACGGCCAGCGCCCAGTCGAGCCGGCCCGGGTCGTCACGGCCGCGCAGCCGCGGGCGGTAGCAGAGGAAGACCAGCGGCAGGGTCACGCCGAGGAAGAGCACGAGGTAGAACTGGTTGCCCTTGGCGAACGGGAAGAACACCTGCTTGAGCACGAGGACCGCGACGGCGAGGGCGACGAAGTAGACGACGCGGTCGGGAACGCGGGACAGCTTGCGCGCCGGGCGTTCCTCGTCGTGCTCGGCGGCGATTTCGGCGGGGGAGTCGCGTTCCACCGGCTCGGTCGTCACCCGGCCACGGTACGGTGTCGCGGATCACACCGAAAGGGATCTTCCGGCGGAAAACGCCGGAGGGCTCCCGCCGCGGCGGGAGCCCTCCGGGGGAAACGCGGTCAGCCGTTGGCGGCGATGTCCGCCAGCACCGCGGCGATCGAGCGCACCGGGACGCCGGTGCCGCCCTTGCCGGTGTAGCCCCACGGGGAGCCGGTGTTGAACGACGGGCCCGCGATGTCGATGTGGACCCAGTCGAGGCCGTCGGCGACGAACTCGCGCAGGAAGATTCCCGCGGCGAGCATGCCGCCCCAGCGGTGGCCGGTCACGTTGGCCAGGTCGGCCAGCCGCGAGTCGAGGTCGGCGCGCAGTTCCTCCGGCAGCGGCATGGCCCAGCCGTTTTCGCCGGTGGCCTGCATGACCCCGGCGACGCGGTCGCGGAAGTCCTCCGAGCCCATCACGCCGGCGGTGCGGTTGCCGAGCGCGACGACCTGGGCGCCGGTCAGCGTCGAGGTCTCGATCAGGTAGTCCGGGTTCTCCTCGGCCGCGCGCACCATGGCGTCCACGAGCACGAGCCTGCCCTCGGCGTCGGTGTTGAGCACCTCGACGGTCTTGCCGCCGTACATGGTCAGCACGTCACCCGGGCGGTACGACGTCCCCGACGGCAGGTTCTCGGCCAGCGGGATGTGCGCGACGACTTCCAGCGGGTACTTCAGCTTCGCCGCCAGCACCACCGAAGCGAGCACGCCGGCCGCGCCGGACATGTCCGAGGTCATGTGGTCCATGTTCGCCGCGGGCTTGAGCGAGATGCCGCCGGAGTCGAAGGTGATGCCCTTGCCGACCAGCGCGACCTTCTTGGCGGCCTTGGCCGGCTTGTAGGCCAGGCGCAGCAGCCTCGGCGGGCGCGACGAGCCGCCGCCGACGCCGAGGATGCCGCCGAAGCCCTTGCGCTTCAGGGCCTTCTCGTCGAGCACCTCGAACTCGAGGCCGTTGTCCTCGGCCAGCTTCTTCGCGCGGTCGGCGAAGGAAGCCGGGTAGAGGTCGTTCGGCGGGGTGTTGATCAGGTCGCGGGCGACGATGACGGCCTCGGCGATGGTGCCGGCCGCCTTCAGGGTCGCCTTGTGCTCGCGGGCGGTGCCGTCGGCCGGGCTCGTGAAGTCCGCCTTCGCCAGCGGGGCGTCGCCCTTCTCCGAGCGGTAGGCGGTGAAGACGTAGGAGCCGAGGATCGTGCCCTCGACGGCGGCCTGCAGGTCGAGCTCGGACAGGGTGACCAGCGCGCGGTCGGTGCCGGCCAGCGCGCGGCCGGCGGCGCCCGCGGCGCGGCGGACCTGCTCGGGGGTGACGGCGCCGGCCGCCTTGCCCAGGCCGACGGCGAGCACGACACCGGCGGGGAGCTTGCCCAGCGTCGGGACCTTGACGACCTCTTCGGCCTTGCCGCTCGCGCCGAGCGTGGCCAGCAGGCCGGCCAGCCGGCCGTCGAAGGCGGCGTCCACGGCGGCGGCGCCGGGGGCGAGCACGGGACCGTCCTCGCCGGCCAGGGTGCCGATGACGACCACGTCGGCGCGCGTCTTGGCCAGTGCCTCCCCGGTGTTGTCGGACAGGGCGAGCTTAGGCACGGTCACTTCTGGCTCCTCGCGCGTTCTCGGTGGTACCGGGCACCGGCCCGGTCGGGATCGTGAGCCATGCTAATGACGACGGAACCACGGGTGAACAGAGGTACGGGAGGGCCGCGTGCGGCTGGGCGGTGGACTGCTGGTGGCGCTGGCGGCCGGGGCGGCGGGCGCGGGCTGGTGGCTGCTCGCCGGGCTGGTGCTGGCGGCCGTGGCCGCCGGCGTGACGGCGCGGGTACCGGAACCCGGGGATGCGCTGGTGGACCGGGTCGTCATCGCCGTCGCGCGGCTGTCCGAAGTGGCCGTCTACGCGATCGCGTTCGGCGCTTACGTCTTCCCGGAGCACCGGGGCGCGGCCGCCGCGGCGTTCGTCGTCGTGGTGACCGGCGCGGGGTTCGCCGGGCTGGAGATCCCGACGATCGTCGTACGGATCACGGGCGCGCTGCTGCTCCTCGCGGGTCTCGGGCTGATCGCGGTGTGCGTCGCGGTGCCGCCGGTGGCGACCGTCGGCGGCGGCCTCCGGCCCCCGGACTTCGCGGGCGTGCTCGTCGCCGCGGTGATCTTCCTCCCGTTCCTGCGCGCCCGGCGACGCGAGCACGCCGGGTGGCGGGTGCTGCTGCTCGGCGGGGTCGCCGTGCTGGTGGCCTTCGCCGCGCTCTACCAGCTGGGCGCGGTCCGGCTAGGGCTGTCCCCGACCTCGTTGCGGGACCTGCTGTCCGCCGCCGACGCGGACGCCCTGCAGCCGCTGCTCACGGCCGTCGCGGTGGTCGCGACCGTCGTCCCCGCGCTGGTGGCCGGCAGTGACGTCCGGTTGCGGACGGGAGCGCCCGGGATCGTCGCGCGCATCGCGGCCGTGGTGGCCGCGTACCTGCTGCCGGTGCTGCCGGTGCTCGTCGTCGCCGGGTTGGCCACCGTGACCGAACTGCTACTGGGCGTACGCGCGCGCAGGTACAGTGGGGCGCGTGAGTGATCGACGGTGGCGGCCGGGGCAGACCGTGGTCGAGCGCTTCCACCGCCCCGACGGCTCGATCGGCCAGGTCCACCCGCTGCGCGTCCTCGAAGACGACGGCCGCGTCCTGCGCGCCTGGCTGCCGGCGGGCACGCCGATCATCGGCAGCCGGCTCGCCGACGGCCGCCTGATGCGGGACGCCCCGCTGGACCAGCGGTTCCGCATCCCGCGGGTGGCGGTGCCGGACTCCTGGCACGGCGCGTCGACGCTGCGCCGGATCCCCGAAGACGAGTGGTCTTCGGTCTGGTGGTTCTTCGACCTCGAAGGCCGGTTCAAGAACTGGTACGTCAACCTGGAGATCCCGCTGGGCCGCACGGCGGGCGCGGTCGACCGGATCGACGGCGTTCTCGACGTCGTCGTCGAGCGCGACGGCAGCTGGCGCTGGGACGACGAAGACGAGGCCGAGGCCGCACTGGAAGTCGGGCGCCTGACGCTCGAGCAGTTCGACCGGCTGCGCGTGGAGGGCGAGCGGATCGGCGCGCTGGCCGAACGCGGCGCCTACCCCTTCGACGGGACCGACACCGACTTCCGCCCGGACGGGGGCTGGCCGGCGCCGGAGCTGCCGGCGGAGCTCAGCCCGCGGTCAGGAGAAGGATCAGCGCCAGCACCGCGTTGACGACCGCGAGGATGACGACCGACTTGGTCGGGAGCACCTTCGGGAACGCCTTGCCGTGGATCTTCCGCCACCACACGACGCCGAAGACGCCGCCGACCAGGCCGAGGAAGCCGCCGAAGCCGCTGTCCAGCACGGCCCAGCCGACCATGCCGAGCAGGCCGACGCCGAAGGTCAGCAGCACCGCGGCGGCGAAGGTCTTGATGTCGGCGCCGGTGCTCTTGGGCCGGGGGACCGGCTCAGTGGAGTGGTAGGTCACGGAAGCATCCTAGAGGGGTCACGCCGCGGGCGCGGGAAACCCGGAACACATGGACATCCGACTAACGCGCGTCCGAGCAAGCGGTATCGTCTAGCCATGACGACCACGACACAGTTCGCCCATGCCCCGCACCCGAGTCCTGCGAGCGCGGACCGTGTCGCGGAGGTACTCGCCGCCCCCGGGTTCGGGGTGTACTTCACCGACCACATGGTCACCGTCAAGTGGTCCAAGACCGAAGGCTGGCACGCCGCCCAGGTCGGCCCCTACGCGCCGTTCACCCTCGACCCGGCGACGTCGGTGCTGCACTACGGCCAGGCCATCTTCGAGGGTCTCAAGGCCTACCGCCAGCCGGACGGTTCGATCGCGTCGTTCCGCCCGGACGCCAACGCCGAGCGGTTCCGCCAGTCGGCCGAGCGGCTCGCCATGCCCCAGCTGCCCGAGGAGCTCTTCCTCGAGTCGCTGCGGGAGCTCATCGCCGTCGACGGCCGGTGGGTGCCCACCCGGCCGGGTGATTCGCTGTACCTGCGGCCGTTCATGATCTCGACGTCCACCGGGCTCGGCGTCAACAGCCCGGCCGCCGACTACGTGTACACGGTCATCGCTTCGCCGGCCGGGTCGTACTTCGCCGGCGGCGTGAAGCCGGTCAGCGTCTGGCTGTCCACCGAGTACGTCCGGGCGGCTCCCGGCGGCACCGGCGCGGCCAAGTGCGCCGGCAACTACGCGGCGTCGTTCGTGGCGCAGGCGCAGGCCGTCGAGAAGGGCTGCGACCAGGTGGTGTGGCTCGACGCGGTCGAGCGGCGCTGGGTCGAGGAGATGGGCGGGATGAACCTGTTCTTCGTCTTCGGCTCCGGCGAAAACGCCCGGGTGGTGACCCCGGAGCTGACGGGTTCGCTGCTGCCCGGCGTCACCCGCAAGTCGCTGCTGCAGCTGGCTTCGCGGCTCGGGTACAAGGTCGAGGAGCGCCGCATCTCCACCGAGGAGTGGGAGAAGGCGGCCGCGTCCGGCGAGCTGACCGAGACGTTCGCCTGCGGCACCGCGGCGGTGATCACCCCGGTCGGTCACGTGAAGCACGCGGGCGGCGAGTTCACGATCGCCGACGGGCAGCCGGGCGCGCTGACCATGAAGCTGCGCGAAGAGCTGACGGGCATCCAGGAGGGCACCCGCCCCGACCCGGACCACTGGATGGTCGAGCTCGGCTGACCGCTTCCGCGAACCGGCCCCCGCACCTGGCGTGCGGGGGCCGGTTCCGTCAGGAAGCGGGAGCGGTGATCAGTGGCCCGGAGACGCCGGCTTGCTCGTGGGTGGCCGTCTCGGCGAGGACGCGGGCGGCCATCATCAGCAGCGGCAACGCGGTCACCGCGCCGGTGCCTTCGCCGAGCCGGACGTCCAGTTCCAGCAGCGGGCCCAGGTCGAGGTGCTCCAGCGCGAGGGCGTGCGCCGGTTCGGCCGTCCGCTGGCCGGCGACCCACCAGCGCCGCGCGCCCGGGGCGAGGTCCTCGGCGACGAGCGCGGCGGCGCAGGTCACCAGGCCGTCGAGCACCACCGGCGTCCGGCGGACCGCGGCCTGGGCGAGGAACCCGGCCATCGCGGCGATGTCCGCGCCGGCCGTGGTGCGCAGCAGGTCGACCGGGTCGGCGAGCACCGCGCGGGCCCGGCGCAGGGCGTCGCGCACGGCGGTGGCCTTGCGCATCCACGCGTCGTCGTCGATGCCGGAGCCGCGGCCGACGACGGCGACCGGCTCGCTGCCGGTCAGGGCCGCCACCAGCACCGAAGCCGGTGTGCTGTTGCCGATCCCGAGGTCGCCGGGGATGAGCAGGTCGGCCCCGCCGTCGACTTCGGCGTCGGCGATCGCGATCCCGGCGCGGACGGCGGCCTTGGCCTCGTCGGCGGTCAGCGCGTCTTCGACGTCGATGGAGCCCGAGCCGCGGCGGACCTTGAACTCGCCGATCGAGCGCGTCGCGGGCGCCTCGGTGTCGACGGCCAGATCGACGACGCGCACGCTCGCGCCCGCAGCGGCGGCCAGGACGTTGATCGCGGCGCCGCCGGTGAGCATGGTGCCCAGCAGCTGCGCGGTGACCTCGGCGGGATAGGCGGAGACGCCCTTCGCGGCGATGCCGTGGTCCCCGGCGAAGACGACGACGCGCGGCCGGGTGAACGGCCGCGGCGGCGACTGCCCCTGGCAGGCGGCGATCCAGACGCCCAGCTCTTCCAGCCTGCCCAGCGACCCGGCGGGCTTGACCAGCTTGCCGTGCAACGCGATGGCGGCGGACCGCGCGTGGTCATCGGGCGGGGTGATCTCGGGGAACTCGATGTTTTCCGGCTCCACACCAGGCCCTTCGACTCCTTGGGGGGGTCCGGGTGGCGGAGCCCCCGGCCCGGGGCGGAGCCCCGGTTTCAACGCTGCCACGGCAACGCTGTGGCCAACCTACCGGGCCGGGCCTGCCGGTAGTCTCGCGGCTCGTGGAGACGACGGCGGCCGCGGTGGTGCTGGCCAGTGGCGCGGGGACCCGCGTCGGCGCGAAGCTGAACAAGGTCTACCTGCCCCTGGCCGGGCGGCGGGTGGTGGCCTGGTCGCTCGATGCCTTCCGGAACGTTCCCGGCATCGGCGTGCTCGTGCTCGTCATCCGGCCGCAGGATCGGGAACTCGCCGAAGAAGTGGCCGGCGACGGCGTCGAGATCGTGTACGGCGGGGACACGCGCCAGGCGTCGGAGCTCAACGCGCTGCGCCACCTCGCCCCCCGAATCGCAGGCGGCCGGGTCGACGCCGTGCTGCTGCACGACGCGGCCCGGCCGCTGGTCCACCCCGAACTGGTCGGTGCGGTGTTGGCCCGGACACGCGAGGACGGGGGGGCTGTGCCGGGCCTGGCCGCGGACGACGTCGTCGAGGTGGATGCCGGGCACCTGGTCGCCCAGGTGCCCGGCGCGATCCGCGTCCAGACGCCTCAGGGCTTCCGGGCCGGACCGCTGCTCGAGGCCTACGAGAAGGCCGAGCGAGAAGGCTTCTTGGGTACGGACACTTCGTCGTGCATGGAGCGGTTCTCCTCCCTGCCGATCCGCTGGGTCCCGGGTGCTCCCGAGAACCTCAAGATCACCTATCCCCACGACCTCGTCGTCGCGGAGCGGCTGCTGGCCCGTTAGGCGCACGCGGGCGGGCCACCACCGTCATCTCCCTCCCCGAACGTTCCCGTCGGCCGGATGGTGACGTCGTGGCGCAGTTCGAGCGGGATCCGGCAATCCGGCTGTGGCCGGAGTGCCTGCAGCGGCGCGCCCGGGGTGCCGGGCTCCGCCAGGGTGAGCACCGCCCGCAGCGTCCACACCGGGGTGGCGTGGTACTGCCAGGTGACGACCCGCGGGCTGAACACGTCCGTGCCCGGGAAGGTCGGCACGCGGTAGGCGCTGGCCCGGTGCTCGTCGCGGAGGATGATGACGTCCGCGCAGGTCGGCCAGCGGTGTACTGCCGCGTAGATCTCCGGCGCCTCACGGCCACCGAACAGGTGCAGCACCCATTTGCGGCGCCGGAGTTCCTCGAGGAGTTCCTCGAGGCCCTGGCCGCTGGATCCGGAGTGTGCTGTGGGCGGGGACACACTTTCGAGGGTAACTTGCGTACTAGAGCACAGTCCAGTGCGTGTACTAGTACACCTGGGTGGTTCTGAACAGGCCTTTGTGGGACACCCCCCGGCGTGCTAGAACACTTGTGCGTGTTGTCCCTGTGAGGAGCCGCCTTGCCCACCCTCGATCGCCCCGAGCCGCCGTACCTGCAGATCGCCGGCCGGATCCGTGACGACATCCTGTCCGGCCGGCTGCAGGAGGGCGACGCGGTGCCGTCCGCCCGCGAGATCGCGCGCACCTGGGCCGTCGCCATGGCGACGGCCACCAAGGTGCTGGCCACGCTCCGCTCGCAGGGCCTCGTGCGGCCCGTGCGCGGGGTCGGCACGGTCGTCGACCGCGGCGGCCTGCACCGCACGGCCCGCGACCGCACCGCCGCCTCGGGGCGGACGGGCCGGATCTACCCGCCGGGCCACTACGCGGTGATCCGCTCGGCCGGTCTCCAGCCGGCGGCCGAACGCGCCGCGGCCGCACTCGGCCTGGAAGAGGGCGCCCCGGTGATCCGCCGCCGGCGGACCACCTACGGTCCCGACTCGCGGCCGCTGTCGACGTCGACGTCGTGGTTCGACGGCGCGCTGTCGGCCAAGGCGCCGGCGCTGCTGGTGGCGGAGCGGATCGTCGAGGGCACCGCGGCCCATGCGGCCGCCCGGCTCGGCACGAAGATCGCCAGGACGCAGGAACGGCACGCCGCGGGCCGCGCGGACGAGGAGGAGGCGGCCGAGCTGGGGCTGCCCGCCGGGTCGCCGGTGCTGCTCGGCCGGAGCACCTTCCTGGCGGCCGACGGGACGGTCGTCGAGTACGGTGAATCCGCCGCCTTGCCCGACCACTGGGTTTTCTACGAGTACACGACTGAGGACGGCGAATGAAGCACATCCACGCGGGCAAGGTCCGTGACCTGTACGAACTCGACGGCGGGGACATCCTGCTGGTCGCGTCCGACCGCGTCTCGGTCTACGACGTCTCGCTGCCGACGCCGATCCCGGAGAAGGGCAAGCTGCTCAACCAGCTCTCCGCCTGGTGGTTCGACCGGATGGCCGACGTCGTCCCGAACCACGTCGTGTCGACCACCGACGTGCCGGAAGAGTTCGCCGGCCGCGCGATGCGCTGCAAGCCGCTGAAGATGGTCCAGGTCGAGTGCATCGCGCGGGGCTACCTCGCCGGACTGGGCCTGCGCGAGTACCAGCGGGACGGCAAGATCTCCGGTGTCGCGCTGCCGCCGGGCCTGGTCGAGGGCGACAAGCTGCCGGAGCCGATCTTCACGCCGACGACGAAGATCTCCGACACCGGCCACGACGAGTTCATGACCTTCGACGAGGTCCTGAACGAGATCGGCGAAGACACCGCGAAGCGGCTTCGCGAGCTGACGCTGGAGATCTACACGAAGGGCGCCGAACACGCCGCGAAGCAGGGCGTCATCATCGCCGACACGAAGCTGGAGTTCGGCTTCGACGCCGACGGCACGCTGACCCTCGGCGACGAGGTCCTGACGTCGGACTCGTCGCGGTTCTGGCCGGCCGACGAGTGGGAGCCGGGCCGCCCGCAGCACGCGTTCGACAAGCAGTTCGTCCGCGACTGGTCGCGATCGACGGGCTGGGACCAGACCCCGCCCGGGCCGGAGATCCCCGCGGACATCGTCGAGCAGACGCGGCAGCGCTACACCGAGGTCTACGAGCGGATCACGGGGAAGACCTGGGTCCGTGGGTGACTACGACCCGTACCGGCTGATCGACGACGTCGAGACCCTGCTCGTCTCGCACGGGCTCACGCCTTCCCGCGTGCCCGGCCGCGGCGGCGACCGGCTCGCCGGCGCCGGCCGCCTCCTGCGCGGGTTCGGCCTCGAACCCCGGATGGCCCCCGAGGCCGCGTTCGACCTCGGGGTGCCGTTCCAGGGCCGGATCAACCAGGACTGAGCCTGCCGGCTAGGGGCTCTTGGTCAAGCTCGCGTCGCGCTCGACGACGTCACCGAGGACGTCGTCGATGGTTTCGAGCAGATCGGCGTCGAGCTTCTGGCCGGCGGCCTTGACATTCTCGTGCACCTGCTCCGGCCGCGAAGCCCCGATGATCGCGGAGGCGACGTTCGGGTTCTGCAGCACCCATGCGACGGCCAGCTGGGCGAGGCTCAGGCCGGCCTGCCCGGCGAGCGGTTCGAGCCGGGCGACGCGCTCGAGGACGTTTTCGTCGAGGAAGCGGGCGACCATGTCGGCACCGCCCTTCTCGTCGGTGGCGCGCGAGCCTTCGGGGTAGGCCTGGCCCGGCTTGTACTTGCCGGTGAGCACGCCCTGGGCGATCGGCGACCAGACGATCTGGCTCAGGCCTTCGCGCTCGGAGGTCGGGATGACCTGGTCTTCGATGACGCGCCAGAGCATGTTGTACTGCGGCTGGTTCGACACGAGCGGGATCTTGAGTTCGCGGGCGAGGGCGGCGCCGCGGGAGATCTGCTCGGCGGTCCATTCCGAGACGCCGACGTAGAGCACCTTGCCCTGGCGCACGAGATCGGCGAAGGCGACCATGGTCTCTTCGAGCGGGGTGTGCCGGTCGAACCGGTGCGCCTGGTAGAGGTCGACGTAGTCGGTGCCGAGCCGCTTCAGGCTGGCGTGCGCCGACTCCATGACGTGCTTGCGGGACAGGCCCCGGTCGTTGGGGCCCTTGGGCCCGGTGGGCCAGAAGACCTTGGTGAAGATCTCGAGGCTTTCCCGCCGCTGCCCCTTCAGGCCGCGCCCGAGAACGGACTCGGCGGCGGTGTTGGCGTAGGCATCGGCGGTGTCGAAGGTGGTGATGCCGACGTCGAGCGCGGCCTGGATGCAGGCGCGGGCCTGGTCTTCCTCGACCTGGGAACCGTGGGTGAGCCAGTTCCCGTACGAGATCTCACTGACGTTGAGGCCACTGCGGCCGAGACGACGAAACTCCATGGCCGTGAGCTTAGGCGGTAATCGTTTGCTTTGCTAACGACCCTGGAGTGGCTCCAGCCGCAAGCAGCAAGAAGCCGGGTCGAGCATTGCTCCACCCGGCTTCTCGAAACCAGCTCAGTTCGGGATCGGATCCCCGGGCTTCAGCCGCGGCTTCGGCACCCGCAGCCGGCGGATCTGGGACGCCCGGACGAACGCGTACCAGCCGATCGACCGGCCGTTCACCGCTTCCTTCGGGAACTTCTCCCGGACCAGCTTCGCGATCTTCCGGCCGTTCACGAAGCCCTCGATCGCCATCACCAGCAGCATCGCCGTGCACAGCAGCGTGATGTACGACTGGACCTGGGGCAGCGGCACCAGCAGCGCCAGGAACACCACGATGGCCAGCGGCATGAACAGGCCGAGCAGGTTGCGCCGGCTGTCGACCAGGTCGCGGACGTACGCCTTGACCGGCCCGCGGTCGCGGGGGAGCAGGGCCTTGTCGTCGCCGCGCATCATCGCGTCGCGACGGGCCTTCGCCGCCGCCCGGCGGTCTTCCTTGGTCTGCGGGTTCGCTTTGCGCAGCTCCTTGTTGCGCTTCATCGCCTCGCGCATCGTCGTGGGCGGTGGCGCCACCGGGCCGCGCCGCTTCGCCTCCGCCTCGCGGCGCTTCGGCGTAGCCTTGCCCTTACCGGGCGTGTACGCCTTGCCGGCGACGTCGACGGCTTCGGCCGACTCCGGCTCTTCGGCGGCGGTGTCTGTGGTGCTTCGGCGCAGGAACCTCACCTCACCAGGGTATTGCAGGCGTCACGCCGCCGGTAACCAGGGCGATCCATGTGCGACCATGGTGGGGGAACAGATCGGACGTCCCCGGTGTTGAACACGTCAGCACGAGGAGTATCCGCACCGAGTTCGAACTTAGAGGGAGTGCCATGACGACCGCTGAGCACGCCGGCGCGACGCAGGCCGAGACCGCCGAGGAGACCCACGGCGTCACGTTGACCGACGCCGCGGCTTCCAAGGCGAGGGCCCTGCTCGAGCAGGAGGGCCGCGACGACATGCACCTGCGCATCGCCGTGCAGCCCGGTGGCTGCGCGGGCCTGCGCTACCAGCTGTTCTTCGACGAGCGCACGCTCGACGGTGACCTCTTCCGCGACTTCGATGGCCTCAAGGTCGCCGTGGACCGGATGAGCGCGCCGTACGTGTCGGAAGCCGTCATCGACTTCGTGGACACGATCGAGAAGCAGGGCTTCACGATCGACAACCCGAACGCCACCGGCTCCTGTGCCTGCGGCGACTCGTTCCACTG
>NZ_JBHVXZ010000160.1:0-19324 GCF_042881395.1 Amycolatopsis sp. NPDC058278
GGTGACCGGCGCCGCTCCGGTCACCCCCGCCGCGGCTTCTAGGCGGCCGCGCTGGACTTGCCGCGCAGCACCACGTTGGCCGTCGACGCGCCCTTGATCGCCGTCTCGATCTGGGCCATCGTCGAGGACGACGTCAGGCCGGGGACCGTCGCGGGGTTCAGGGCGTAGAGCGTGAACGTGTACGGGTGGCTCGAGCCGCCCGGGCAGGGGCCGAAGAACTTCTGCGCGTTCGCTCCGCTGCCCATCGCCTTCTGTTTCGCGCCGCCCTGGTCCGGCACGGTGTAGCCCGCGCCGAGACCCTCCGGGAGGGAACGAGCCGTCGCCGGGACGTCCCAGATCGCCCAGTGCAGCTTGTTGCCGCTGTTGGCGACGTCGGCGAACACGACGGCGTAGCCCTTCGCACCCGTGGACTCGCCCCACGCCAGCGGCGGCGACGGGTCCTGGCCCGCCGTGCCGTCCCCGGCGCAGGTGTACTTGTCCGGGATGGTGGCGTTGTCGGCGAAGGCGGAGCTGGTCAGCTTGAAGCCGCCGGGCGTGCTGCCGCCCGGGAACTTCAGCCGCACGATCACGTTGTCCAGCACCGACGGCGTGCCGCCGTTCTTGTCGTTGTTCGTCGAGGTCAGCCAGAGCCCGCCGTCCGGGGTCTTGGTGACCGAGCGCAGCCGGCCCCAGCGGCCGGAGAACAGCGTCGACACCGTGCCGACGCCGGTGCCCGCGGCGTTGATCTGCGTGGCGAACAGCTGCTCACCGGTGACGCCGGCGATGTAGATCCAGTCGTTGACGATCTCCACCCCGCTCGGTCCGGCCTGCGACGTCGACCAGGTCTTCTTCGGGGCGATGTAGCCGCTGCAGCTGCCCTGCGTGCCTTCGCAGCTGGGCCAGCCGAAGTTGCCGCCCTTCTGGATCAGGTTGAGCTCGTCCTGGCTGCTTTCGCCGAACTCCGCCGCCCACAGCTGGCCGCGGGAGTCCCAGGCCAGGCCCTGCGGGTTGCGGTGGCCGTAGCTCCAGACGTACCGCGCGTTGCCGCCGGTGGCGTAGAACGGGTTGTCGCCCGGCGCCGAGCCGTCCGGGTTGAGCCGCAGGATCTTGCCGTTGAGCGAGCTCTTGTTCTGCGCGTTGTCGCTGTTCTTGGCGTCGCCGACGGTGGCGTACAGCTTCCCGTCGGGACCGAACTTGATCCGGCCGCCGTTGTGGTAGCGGTTCTTCGCGATCCCGGTCAGCACCGGCGTCGACGTCGGCGACAGCGTGGTGCCGTCGTAGGTCATCTTCACGATCCGGTTGTCCCCGGATGCGGTGTGGTACAGGTAGATCGCGTGGTCGGACGCCCAGTTCGGCGAAATCGCCAGGCCGAGGAGGCCGCCTTCGCCGTTCGTGCCGACCGCGCCCGGCACCTTGCCCAGCGTGGTCTTCTGGCCGGACGGCGTCACGAGCAGGATCTCGAACCGGTCCCGCTCGGTGACCAGTGCGTTGCCGTTCGGGAGGAAGTCCACCGACCAGCCGAGGTCGACCTTCGCGATGTCCTTGTCGTACTCCGGGATGCCCCCGGCGCCGCCCGGAGCGCTGGTCTTCGCCGTGACGGCGTTGCTGGCGTTCGACGTGTTGCCGTCGGGGTCACGGGCCTTGACGGTGAAGGTGTAGGACGTGTTCGGGTTCAGGTTCGTGATCGTCGTGCTCAGTGACGTCGTCGTCGCCACCTTGGCGGTGCCCTGGTAGACGTCGTAGCCCGCGATGGTGCCGCTGTCGTCCGTGGAAGCGTTCCACGCCAGGGAGACGCTGTTCGCGGTGACGCCGGTGGAGCGCAGGTTGCCCGGCACGCCGGGCGGGGTGGTGTCGTTGCTCGGCGGCGTGGTGAAGGTGACCACGTTGCTCTGCTGCGACGGGTTGCCGGCGGCGTCGTACGCGCCGACGGAGATGTCGTAGGCCGTGTTCGGGGTCAGGTTGTCGACGGTGGCGCTCGTGGTGTTCCCGTCGACGGTCTTGAGGATGTTGCCGCCGCGGTTGATCTCGTAGCGGACGACGCCGACGTTGTCCGTCGCGGCGGTCCAGGAGAAGGTGGCCGCGGTGGGGAGGATGTTGCTCGCCTTGAGGTTCGACGGCGCCGACGGCGGTTCGGGGTCCACCGGGGCGGTGAAGGTGTCGGTGAGCTTGTCGGCGTTCGGGCCGCCGTTGGCGGTGGTCGCGGTGGTGCGGACCTTGTTGACGCCGGCGGTGAGCTGGACGGTCGTGGTGACGGTCTTCCAGGTCGTCCACGCGCCGGTGGCGGGGAAGTCGACGGTGCCCTTGTCGCCGCCGTCGACGGTCAGCTTCACCGGCCGGTTGTCGGCGGTTCCGTTGGCGTAGCGGAAGGTCAGGGTGTGCGTGCCCGCCTGGGCCGCGTTCACGGAGTATTCGACGTAGCTGCCGGTGACGTTGTCGAAGTTGACGAACCCGGTGCCGCTGTAGCCGGCGTGGTTCGATTCGACGGCGCCTTGGGAGATGGTCGCGTCTTCGGATTCGTAGCTCGTGTCCGCGGCGAAAGCGGTTACCGGGCTGACCGCGGTGAAGCCGAGCGCCGCGACGGCGGTGCCGGCCAGTACCGCGCGCCACGGTGGACGGGGTGCCACTGGAAGCCTCCTGCGTGGGTCGGGGGACAGGGGGTGACCGGGGCGGAATGGTCGGCGGACCACCGGCGGCAATAGTTAGGAAAGTTTCCTATCTATGGGACAGATCTCACACCCTCCGAGCGGGGCCTGTCAATACTCGACACCACGACTTACCCACCGTGAAAATGCTTTCCCGCTCAGCGGGGCGGATGCGCCCGGACGGGGGAACGTCAGCCTGCCGTCACCGGGGTTTCGGCCGCCCAGTCGCGCGGGACGAGGAACGACGCCAGTTCCGCCTCCGCGCTTCCCGGCTCGGGCGTGAACTCCGATTCCCACCGCGCCAGCGGCGGCAGCGCCGAGAGGATCGCTTCGGCGTCGGCCTGCACCGCGTTCGCCGCGTCGTGGACCAGCGTGAACTCCACGTACCGGCCGCGGCGGTAGAGCTGCCACTGCCGCTCGCGCTCGCCGTGCGGCAGGTCCTTGCGCCGCCGGACGATCGGGAAGTACGCCGGCGCGATCGCGGCGATGCCCGCCGCGGTGAACGCCGCCGAGCGCCGCCAGCCGTCCGGGCCGGGCAGGCGCAGGTGGTCGAAGAGGATGCCGCCGATGCCGCGGGCCTCGTCGCGGTGCGGGAGGCGGAAGCGGTCGTCGCACGCCCGTTTCGCCTGCGCGTGGAACGCCGGGTCGAGCGTGTCGCAGTGGTTCTTGAGGACGCGGTGGAAGTGCGTCGCGTCCGAGGCGAAGCCGTAGCACGGCAGGAGGTCGACGCTGCCGCCGAACCACCACGCGTCCGCGGCCTCGCGGTAGCGGAAGTGCGCCTGGAACGCCGGGACGTACGGGTTGCGCGGGTGGAGCACGACCGACAGCCCGGCCGCGAAGAACTCGTCCGAGAAGGCCGCGCTGACGACGGCGCGTTCGAAGACGTCACCGTTCTCCAGCCGCCGCGTGCGGCCGGAGCGGCCGAAGCGCGCACCGCCGTCGAGGCGTTCCAGCTCGGCCACCAGCTCCCGCTGGCCCGCGCTGACGATCGCCTTGACGGCGTCGCGTCTGTCCCCTGAAGGCATACCCCCACCCCCGGGGGGCAGACTACCAGCGAACCGGGGTCAGTCGGCGATGTCGGCCCGCGCGATCACCTTGGTGATCTTCGCCCGGACGAGGGATTCCTCGGGGACGGCGTTGCGCTTGCCGTACTCCTCGGCCTGCGCCGCACCCATGTACCGGCCGCCCAGCTTCGTCGCCCACTCGAGCATGTCGTCGTAGTCGTGGGTGAGCCGCGCTTCGGCGGTGAACTGGACGTAGGAGAACGGCGGCTTCTGGTCGTCGACGGCCAGCGAGATGCGCCCGTCGCGGGCGATGGCCTTGCCCTTGAGGGTCTCGGTGCCCGTGGTGAAGATCAGCTCGTCCCCGTCCGGGCCCTCGTTCAGCAGGAACCAGATCGGCGTGACGATCGGCGAGCCGTCCTTCCTGACCAGGCCCAACATGCCGGTCCGGGTTCCCTCGGACGCGAACTTCCACCACTCTTCACGGCTCATCTCACGCATGAGGGGGACGTTAATGCAAACACTGCGACGTGTCAGCGTCACCGTTGAGGGTGGTGGTGGGGGCATGGATGGAGTCACCCGGGCGTGCGCAGAGGGTGGCCGACTAGCCTGGCCTGCTGTGCGAGACGACGACAGGGCCGCCATGGGACTGGCCGACGAGGGGCTGACCCGCCGCCTCAAGGCGCTGGCCTGCACCGCGCCGCTGCACGACCTGGACGCGCGCAAGGCGAAGCTCGACTGGGCCGACGCCACGATCTACCAGATGGCCGAGATCGCGCTGCACACGATCGACCAGGTCACCATCGCCATGGACTTCGACACCGGCGCCGGCCACGACGAGGTCATCGACCGGCTGCTGCCGTTCATCGCCCAGCAGGCGCCGTCGCGGATGCCCGAGGAACACGTCCGGGTGGCCAAGTGGGTGCTGGACAACCTGATCAACGTCGGCACCACCGACCGCGGCTTCCGGCGCGTCTACGGCGCGGTCGGGCCCGGCGGCTACCAGCGGCGTCAGTTCGACTTCAAGCTGCTGGTCGAGCTGGCCGCACCGGACGGCGAGGTCTACCTGCGCGCCACCGACGAGGCCATCAACGTGCTCGTCGGCGCCCTCGACACCGACGTCGAATCCGCGCAGATCGCCGCCGAGGTCAAGCTCGAGAACCTGATCGCGCGGGGTCGTCTGGCCGACGCGAAGCTCGCCGCCGAGCAGGCCCGCTACCGGACCGTCCAGTACGGCGAAACGCTGCGCGCGAAGCTCGACGCGACCCGCCGCGACGTCCGTTCGGTCGACTGGGAACGCGAGGTCCCGGAGCTCCTCGACAGCGCGCTCGGCCACATCGAGACCCGGTTCCGCGCCGAGAACGCCATCCTCAAGAACATCACCACCGCCCGCGACGAGACCGAAGACCTCGACCGCAAGCGCCGCGCCGCCGAGCTCGTCGACATCGTCGGCGACTGCATCCGGCGGCACACCCGCCTGCAGTCCCGGCTGGCCGACGCGGGCGCGGTGTTCCGCGCCGAACAGGACCGCCAGCAGTTCTCCGGCCCGCCCCAGCGCGCGACGCTCGACCTCTTCGGCCAGCTCCTCGTGCCCACCCTGGGCCTGCCGCTGGCCGACGCGGTCGCGCCGGTCGAGCACTTCTTCCACGCCGCCGCCGGGATCACCGCACCGGTCGTGCCGTCGCTGTCGTCCCTGGTCTCGCTGCTCCTGCGCCCGGCACCCGAACGCGACCAGCTCGTCGGGGAGATCCCCGAGCCGGAGCTCATGCCCGCCGAGACCACCGACCGCTTCGGCGACGACGTCTGGCGCGCCGCCGACGAGCTCCTCGACCTGCCCGAAGTGCCCCGCCGGCTCTCCGGGCTCCTGGAAGAAGCCCGCCGCAGCCGCCAGCCGGGGCTCCCGGCCCTGGTCGCGCTGCGCGCCGTCCACGCCTACAGTCCCGGGGTCGGCGCGGCCCGCCGCCAAGGCGACCGGCAGGTGCTGGTGGCCGTCGACGACGGCACGCTCCTGGACGACCCGGAGTTCGGCGGCGCGGACCTGCTGCTGTCCACGGCCGCCGTCGAACGCGCCGACGAAGAAGAGAACGAGGAGGTCGCCTGACATGGCGCTGTCCCACAGCAGCGTGGACGCCGAGGCCGCGGCCCGGCTGGTCGCGTTCGGCATGCGGCCGAAGCAGCTGCCCGCGCGTGACGTCGTCTACGGCGACCTCGTCCGCCGCTACGGCGAGGACAACGCGTTCAAGGCGCTCACGCACGCCGTCGCCGCCGGGCTCGGCCTCATGGTCCTCGAGGTCAACCAGCAGGCCGGCGCGGTCCTCGCGGCCACCGACGAGTCCGTCTTCGAGATCAAGATGGACTCCTACGCGCGGCAGGCCAAGATCCGCGAGCGCCGCGAGACCGAGAAGGTGCTGCACGGCCTGATCCACCTGGCCACCGCGGCGCTGGGCTACCCGCGGCCCGACGACCTCGCCAACGACACCTACATCGGCCGCGTGAGCGTCGAGCAGGTCGACGCGATGGTCCGCGAAGCCGCCCGCATGCTGGACGAACGCGCCGCGGCGGCCGAGTCCAACAACGACCCCCTGGCCGACGCACCCGAGCTGGAACAGGCGTGGCGGGCCTACACCCGCCGTCCGGCCGCGGCCGCGACCAAGGACGGCCGGTTGGCCGCCGACACCACCCGCGGCATGGTCAGCCGCGCCCTGCGGTTCCTCGCCGACCAGGGCTTCCTGGTCCCGGTGAGCGATGAGCAGGGCGGCACCTACCGGACCACGCCGCGCTACCAGATCCAGGTCCGCGAACTCGCCGCCGACGCCGCTTTCGACGACTTGCTGGCGCTCGACGTCGTGGCCGTCGCGACCGCCGGGGGCACGCTGCGCGCGGCCGCTTCGGACACGCTTTAACGAGGGGAACCGATGTACGAGCTTTCGCGGGTCCGCCTGCACTCGGTGGGCCCGGCGGGTGCCCGCTACCAGGACGTCGTGCTGGACTTCAGCGGCGTCGGCGCCAAGATCACCGCGCCGAAGCAGGACGCGCTGTTCAGCGCGGGTATCCACGCGACCGGCCCGGCCGAGCTGCGCCGCCCGTCCCCGGCGAGCGTGCTGTTCCTCGAGAACGGCGGCGGCAAGTCCGTGCTCATCAAGCTGATCTTCTCGGTGATGCTGCCCGGCCGCCGCCAGGTCGTGGGCACCACCAGCACGAAGGTGCTGGAGAAGTTCGTCGCCGCCAAGGACGTCTCGCACGTCGTGCTGGAGTGGCTGCACGTCGAGAGCGGGCACCGGATCATCACCGGCAAGGTGTCGGAATGGCGCGGGCACGTCGTGTCCGCCGACTCCGAGAACCTCGTCGACTCCTGGTACTGCTTCCGCCCGACCGCCGCGCTGGGGCTCGATTCCTTGCCGATGACCCAGGACGGCCGGCTGCTGACGATGTCCGGCTTCCACGACAAGCTCACCGCGGCCCAGCTGGCCGAACCCGAGCTGGAGCTGTCCTGGACCCGCCGTCACCACGAGTGGACCGGCCGCCTGGACGGTCTGGGCCTCGACACCGAGCTGTTCCGGTACCAGCGCGCGATGAACGCGGGCGAAGGTGAAGCGGCGGACGCGTTCGCCTTCGGCACCGACGAAGCGTTCGTCGAGTTCCTGCTGCGCGCGGTCATCTCCGAGGAGGAGCCGAAGGACCTCGCCGAGGTCGTCGCGACCTACGCCCACAACCTGGCCCAGCGCGGGGATCTCCTGGCCGAACGCGACTTCGTGGCCGGCGCCCTGGAGCTGCTGGGGCCGCTGGCCGCCGAAGAGGGCGTCGCCGCGGAGTCGCGGAAGATCGCGGAGTCCGCGAAGGCCGACATGGTCGAGCTGGCCGGCCGCGTCGTCGCGCGCAACGAACTCGAGAACGCGCGGCTGTCCGGGCTCGAAGACCACGTCACCGAGGTCAAGTCCGCGGAGAAGCTCGCCGAAGGCGACCACCGGCGGCTCGCCGCGGCCGTCACGGAACTGCGCCGCGTGGTCGCGGTGCTGCGGCTGGACGAAGCCCAGGAGGCCCGCAAGCGCGTCGACGCCGAGCTCGCGCAGGCGAAGACCGAGGCGGAGGCCTGGCGGGAGACGGCGACGGTCCTCAACCAGCTGAACGCCGCGCGCAAGGCGAAGGACCTGCGCGAACTCGTCGGCAGCCGGGAGGAAAAGGCGCGGCCCGCCCTGAAGGCGCGCAACGACGCCGCTTCCGCGCTCGCACGTGGGTTGCACGCGCTGGCGCAGGACGCCCAGCGCCAGGCCGACAAGGCCGAAGCGCACGCGGGCGCGTTGCGAGCCGAAGCCGAGAAGGCGCAGACCGAGCGCGACGAAGCCGCGAACCTCGCGGCCGCGCGCCGGGCCGAGGCGCGGGGGCTGACCACGCGGATCACCGAGCTGCGCGAAGAGGTCCAGGCCGCCGTCCGCGCCGGGTTGCTGCCTTCGGGCGCCGACGTCGCCGAAGCTTCGCGGGCCGCGCGGTCGGCCGCCGAGCAGGCCGGTTCGGAACTGACCCGCCGCGAACAGGAACTCGACCGCGTCGGCGCGGACCTGCAGGCCGCGCAACGGGCCGTGAACGAGGCGCACCAGCTGGCCGGCACCACGCAGGACCGCCTGGAACGCGCCACCGAGGACCTCGACCGCGCGCACCGCCGGACCGACGCCCTCGCCGCCGAAAGCCGCCTGGTCGAACTGCTCGGCGCCGACGACGTCAACCTGGAGAGCGACCTCCCGGTGCTGCTGGAACGGCTGCGCGAGGCGAGCGCGGCCGTCGAGAAGGAGCAGACCGCGCTGCGGATGGAGGAGTCCGCCGACGAGCGGGCCCTGGCCGCGCTGGGGTCCGGCGGGCTGCTGCCGCCCCCGGAGGACGTCCAAGTCGCGCTGGACGTCTTGGAAGAGGCCGGGATCACCGCGTGGTCCGGCTGGCGCTACCTGTCCAAACTGGACGCTGCCCGCCGCGCCGAGGTGCTGGAAAGCCTGCCGCAGCTGGTGTCCGGCGTCCTGCTGAACGACGCCGCGCACGCCGATCGTGCCCGCGAGGTGCTGACGGCGCGGCGGCTGCTGCCGAGCGCGATCATCGCCGTCGGCACGACCGAGGCGCTGCAGGCGCAAGCGCCGTCCGCGCCGGGTGTCGAGTTCCTCGTGCCGCCGAACCCGGCGATGTACGACGAAGAAGCCGCCGACGCCGAGCGGGAAGCGGTGGCGCGGCGGCACACCGGGCGGCAGCGGCGCCTCGAAGCGCTGTCCGCCAAGCTGTCCGCGGACGGCGCGTTGACGTGGAAGCTCACGACGTGGCGTGAGGACTACCCGGCCGGGGCCGTCGCCACCCTGGCCGAGCAGGCCCAGGCGGCCCGGACCGCGCGGGAGACCGCCCGGACCGCGCTGGCGCAGGCCGACGCGGACTTCGCGCGGTTGAGCGAAAAAGCGGCGTCGCTGCGCGAGCGCGTCCCCGAGCTGCGGGCGGCCGCCACCGAGGCGGAGGAGAAGGCCCGGCGGCTGGGTGAGCTGGGTGTCCGCAGCGCCCGGATCACGGAGTGGACCGAAGAGGCCGAGCGCGCCACCGAGATCGCCGAGCGCGCCGACCTCCAGGCGTCCGATGCGGCGGGCAAGGCCGCGCGCCTGCGCGAGCAGGCGGGGGAGGAGCAGCGCACCGCCGACGGTCACCGCCGGACCGCGAGCACCGCGCGCGCCGAACTGGCCGAGGTGCCGGGGGCGGCCGACGCTGCCGAAGGCCCGGCGACCGGCGAACCGGTCGACGCCCTGCGCCGGACCTACCTGTCGGCGTCCGAGTCGTACGCGAAGGTCGAGGTCGGCAGCGACCTGCGCAGCGAGCTGGAGCAGGCCGAGTCCGCCGAAGCCGCCGCGGGCTCGGCGGTCGAGTCCATGGACGAGGCCGTCCGCGCCCGTGCGGCCGAACTCCTGGAGACACCCGACGGCTCCGACGCGTCGGCGCGGGCGGCCGCGCTGGCCCGCGCCCGCCGGGTCGTCGACGGTCTCGAAGACGAGCGCACCGAGGCGATCGGGCTCGTCTCGACGCGGCGCGCCGAGCTCGACGCGCTGCCGCTGCAGAACGGCGTCAACGGCGAGAAACCGCGGGACATCGAGCACGGCCTGGAGCTGATCGACGCGGCCGGGCTGGAGGCGTCGGCCGCCGCACGCAAGTGGGAAGAGCTGCAGGAACGCCGGGCGGCGGCGGAGGCGACGCTGGAATCGGCGCGCACCTCGGCCTCGGGGTTCGCGTTGCTCGCCGAGTCGATGGCGCACCTGGTGACCGACACCGAGAAGGACGCAGAGGCGGCTTACGACGGCGACGTTGACACCGCCCGCGCCCAGCACGCGCGGCTCAACGCGACCTTCAACCAGGCCCAGGACGCCGCCGACGCCGGCGACCGGCGGGTGCGCGCGGCCGCGGACCAGCTGGCGCAGTACGCGACCGAGAAGCGGTTCGAGAAGCTGAGCACCCCGGTGCGGCAGCAGGTCATCTCGGTCAAGCGCGACCAGCTCCCGGCGCACGCGGCGGAATGGGCCGAAGCGCTGCGGCCGCGGCTGCGGTCGCTGACCGACGACCTCGCCCAGATCGACCGGCACCGCGGCGGCATCATCACCCGCCTGCAGGGCATGGTCGACGGCGCCCTGCGGACGTTGCGCTCGGCCCAGCGCGTCTCCCGGCTGCCGGACGGCCTCGGCGACTGGTCCGGGCAGGAGTTCCTCCGCATCCGCTTCACCGAGCTGGAGGACAACGCGCTCACCGAGAAGCTCGGCGAGGTCGTCGACGAGGCCGCCGTGGGCAAGACGGCGGACGGCCGGGACGTCAAGCGCGACGGGCTTTCCCTGGTGCTGCGCGGAGTCCGGGCCGCGGCGCCCAAGGGGTTCCGCGTCGACATGCTCAAGCCGGACTCGGTGCTGCGGACCGAACGCCAGCGCGTCTCGGAGATCCGCGACGTGTTTTCGGGCGGCCAGCAGCTGACCGCGGCGATCATCCTGTACTGCACCCTGGCGGCGCTGCGGGCCAACAACCGCGGCAAGGTCCGCAACCGGCACTCGGGCGTGCTGTTCCTGGACAACCCGATCGGCCGCGCGTCGGCCGGGTACCTGCTGGAACTGCAGCGGGCGGTGGCCGAGGCGCTCGGCGTGCAGCTGATCTACACGACGGGCCTGTTCGACGCGGGCGCGCTGTCGGAGTTCCCGCTCATCGTGCGGCTGCGCAACGACGCCGACCTGCGGGCGGGCCGCAAGTACCTGTCGGTGGACTCGACGATCCGGAATTCCCTGGACGACCTCGGCGAGCCCGACGGCGTCGCGCGGCTGTCGGCGACCCGGATGTTCACCCGGGCCGCCGACCCCGCCGATTCCGCTGAGGACGAACAAACGGCGTGAGGGGAACATCTCCCCGGGTTCCGTGGTTGCCGGGCGCATGACGACGCTGGGGCCGCTGGGGGCCACTCACACCGCACTGGACACCGACACCGCCGTGGCGGCCGAGCTCGAGGAGCTGGGCTACGACACGCTCTGGCTGGCCGGCGGCCAGGGCAACAACCTGCCGCGGATCACCGAGGTCGTCCGCGGGACCTCGCGGATCCAGGTGGCGAGCGGGATCCTGTCGGTGGACCGGGTGCCGTCGGCTTCCGTCGCTTCGGCCTACACCGAGCTGCCCGCGGGCCGGTTCGTGGTCGGCCTGGGCGGAGCGCACGGCGCGCGCCCGCTGGCCACGCTCGGCGACTACCTCGACGAGCTCGACGACGTCGTGCCGCCGTCCGCGCGGATCCTGTCGGCGCTCGGGCCGCGGATGCTGGAGCTGGCGCGCGACCGCGCTTCGGGCGCGTACCCGTACCTGGTGACGACGGACTACGTCGCCTCGGCGCGGGAGATCCTGGGCGCGGGCCCGCAGCTGGCGGTGCTGATGAACGTCGTCGCGGAGACCGACCAGGCGAAGGTTCGCGAGGTCGTGCGGGGCGGCTCGCTGAAGTTCCTGGCCGGGATGCCGGGGTACGCGGCCAACTTCCGGCGGATGGGCTTCACCGAAGCGGACATCGCGGACCTGTCCGACCGGCTGGTCGACGGCCTGACCGTGTGGGGTGACTTCGACGCCGTGGCCGCGCGCCTGCGGGAGTACCGGGCGGCCGGTGCCGACCAGGTGGTCGTCCGGCTCGACGGCCTGCCGCGGGAGTGGTGGCCGGAGCTGGTGAAGGCCCTGGGCTAGCCGCGGATCGCGTGCTGGTAGGCGGCGAGCGCGTCGGCGTCGTCGATGCTGCCGTGGTGGTGGACCTGCACCCAGCGACCGGCTTCGTAGGCGAAGAACCGCGTCGTGCGGATGCTCAGGGGGACGGTTTCGGTCACGCGGTATTCGCCGGTCTCGCGGCCGGCGAACACCGCGTGACCGTCCCCGGCGTACTCGACGATGTCGCCGAAGGTGACGGTGACGCGCGCCGGGCCGTGGAAGACGCGCTCGTACAGCTCGGTGATCGCTTCGCCGCCGCGGAGGATGCCGCCGAGCGGGTTGTTCAGCTGGGCCAGCGGATCACTCGTCCAGACCCGGCGGAACGCGTCGAGATCGCGCTGGTTGAAGGCGTAGTAGAACGATTCGAGCGCGGCCAGCGCGCCGTCACGGCTGGGCTTGCCCGCCTCGTCGAGCCGGTTGCGTGCGTCGGGGCCGAAGGTGACGTCGAGGTGTCGGGGCACGGTTGCTCCTAGAGTGTTCGACGGAGGTCGACCGGATGAGTGTACGACAATCATCGAACACTGCGCGGGCGCGCGGGCTCACGCACGCGCTCCCGGCGAAGGTTTCGCTGCAGGACGCCCTGGCCGCGGTCGCCGATCCGGTGCGCCGCAGCATCCTGCGCGAGCTGGCCGCCGTGCCGGAGTGGACGAAGGCGTGCGGCACGTTCGACCTGCCGGTGGCCAAGGCGACCCGCAGCCACCACTTCGCCGTGCTGCGCGCGGCGGGCCTGATCGAACAGCGCGACGAAGGCCCGCGGCGGCTGAACCGGTTGCGGCGTCCCGAATTCGACGCGGCTTTCCCCGGGTTGCTCGACCTGGTGCTCAGTCACCCCGGCCCGTGAAGGCCAGGGTGGTGCCCAGGCCGATCATGACGAGGCCGCCGGTGCCACCGACCATTTCGAGGCGCTTCGGCGAGCGGGCGAACCACGCGCGGGCGGTGCCGGCGACGAGCGCCCACGCGCTGTCGGTGGCCAGCGCGATCGCCGGCAGGCACAGCCCGAGCAGGAGCATCTGAGCCGGGACCGATCCGGCGGCGGGGTCGACGAACTGGGGCAGCAGGGCCGCCAGGAAGACGATCGACTTGGGGTTCGCGAAGCCGACGACGAAGCCGTCGCGCAGCACGGTCAGCACGCGGCCCGGTGTCGCGCGCACCTTCGCGGCCATCGCGTCGCTCAGCTTCCGGCGGTGGCGCACGGCCTGAACGCCCAGGTACACCAGGTAGATCGCACCGGCGACCTTGATCGCGGTGAACACCGCCGCGGACGTGGTCACCAGCGCGCCGAGGCCGAACGCGACCGCGACGACCTGCGTGTAGACGCCCATGGAGTTGCCGGCGACGGTGAGCAGCGCGTCACGCCGCCCGACCGTGAGCGCGCGGCTGATCGTGAACAGCACGCTCGGCCCGGGGACCACGACCATGAGGAACGTCAGCGCGGCGAAGGCCGCCAAATGCGTACCGGAGACCATTGCGCGAGGCTATCCCCGGCCGCCCCGCAGGACCAGGCGTTTTTGTCGGTGCCGGGTGGTAGGAAAAGCGGGTGCCTCCGAAGATCAGCACCCAGCAGCGCCGGGCCCGTCTCGCCGTCCGCCACCACCTCGCCGCGCCCGCGGCTTCGGTGGCGGACGCCGTCGCCGGGGTCGTCGCGCTGCACGCCACCGATCCGGCGACCGTCCACCTGTCCGCGTCCGCCCGCCTCGCGTCACCGGCGGTCTCCGCGGTCGAGCGGGCGCTCTACGAAGAGCGTTCGCTGCTGCGCCTGCTGGGCATGCGGCGCACGGTGTTCGTGACGGACCCGGGCACCGCGGCGCTCGTGCAGGCGGGCTGCTCGGCGGACATCGAGGTCAAGCAGCGGAAACTGCTCGAGCAGCACCTCGGGCAGCAGGGGCACCCGGAGAACGTGCCGGAGCCGGGGAAGTGGCTGGCCGACGTCGAAGCGTCGGTCGAGTCGGCCTTGCGCGCCCGCGGCTCGGCGACCGCGCAGCAGCTGAGCGAGGACGAGCCCCGCCTGCGCCAGCAGCTGCTGATGGCGGCGGGCAAGCCGTACGAGGCGATCGGCAACGTGACGAGCCGGGTGCTGTTCCTGCTGGCGGCGGGCGGCCGGATCGTCCGGGGCCGGCCGCGGGGCAGCTGGCTCAGCACCCAGTACGTCTGGCACCCGCTGGACGAGTGGGTCCCGGGCGGGCTGCCACCGTGGGACGCGGACGAGGCCCGGGCGGAGCTGGCCCGCAGGTGGCTGCGCGCGTACGGCCCGGCCCCGGTGTCCGACCTGCGGTGGTGGACGGGCTGGACGGCGGGCCAGACGAAGAAGGCGCTGGCGGCGTTGTCCCCGGCGGAGGTGGACCTCGGCGGCGTGCCGGGGGTGGTGCTGGCGGACGACGTGGCCCCGGTGCCGGAGCCACCGCCGTGGGTGGCGTTCCTGCCGTCGCTGGACCCGACCCCGATGGGCTGGCAGGACCGCGACTGGTTCCTCGGTCCGCACCGCGCGGCCCTGTTCGACCGCAGCGGCAACGTCGGCCCGACGGTGTGGGCCTCCGGGCGGGTGGTCGGCGGCTGGGCCCAGCGAAGCTCGGGGGAGGTGGTGTTCAGGCTGCTGGAGGACGTGGGCGCGGAGACTCGCGCGATGGTGGAAGCGGAGGCGGGGAAGTGCGCGGAGTGGTTCGGGGAGGTCCGCGCGATACCGCGGTTCCGCACGCCCCTCGAGCGCGAGCTGACGGGCTGAGGGCGAGGCCGCGGGACCGCACGCTCACGAGGCTCCCGCCGTCCCCGTGGCGACGGTCCGCGTCCGGCGAGCATTCGCTGGATCGGTCGAGTCGCCGACCTTACGTGCCGTCCCGTGCACGGCCGCCGCGCCCGGTGGGAGCCGTCCTTCGGCTGAATCGGTCAAGTCCGGCTTCCTGCTCGGCGGCGGCGTTCTCGCCGACGGCCTCGCACCCGGCGCGATCAGCCGGAACCGGTCCCGGCGGCCGGGCTTCCCGCGCTCGGTGGTCCGCCGTGGTCCGCCGCGGAACACCCGCGGTGACGCCCTCGCTTCTTAATCGATTCTTGACCCGTTCGCCAAGTGGTGGAAGTCTCGTCAGGGCAGTCAGGGACGCGCATGCCCGCACGCTAGGGTGGCCGCGAGCCCGCAAGTCACGGCCGGGGGTCCCGGCCGATCCTCAGAGGAGTGGCAGCAGTGACCGTTCGCGTAGGTGTCAACGGCTTCGGCCGCATCGGCCGCAACTTCTTCCGCGCCGTGCAGGCCAGCGGCCAGGACATCGAGGTCGTGGCCTTCAACGACCTCGGCGACGTCGCCACCATGGCGCACCTGCTGAAGTACGACTCCATCCTGGGCCGGTTCCCGGGTGAGGTCAGCGTCAGCGACGAGGGCATCGTCGTCGACGGCAAGACCATCAAGGCCCTCGCCGAGCGCGACCCGGCCAACCTGCCGTGGGGCGAGCTGGGCGTGGACGTCGTCCTCGAGTCCACCGGCTTCTTCACCAACGCCGACGCCGCCAAGGCGCACATCGCCGGCGGCGCCAAGAAGGTCATCATCTCCGCGCCCGCCAAGGGCGAGGACCTGACCGTCGTCCTCGGCGTCAACGACGACAAGTACGACGGCTCGCAGGTCATCATCTCGAACGCCTCCTGCACCACCAACTGCCTCGGCCCGCTGGCCAAGGTCCTGAACGACGCCTTCGGCATCGAGCAGGGCCTGATGACCACGGTCCACGCCTACACGCAGGACCAGAACCTGCAGGACGCCCCGCACAAGGACCTGCGCCGCGCCCGCGCCGCCGCCCTGAACGTCGTCCCGACCTCGACCGGTGCCGCCAAGGCCATCGGCCTCGTCCTGCCGGAGCTGCAGGGCAAGCTGGACGGCTACGCCCTGCGTGTCCCGATCCCGACCGGCTCGGCCACCGACCTCACCGTGACGCTCTCCAAGGCCGCCACGGTCGAGGAGATCAACGCCGCCTACAAGGCCGCCGCCGAGGGCCCGCTCGCGGGCATCCTGCGCTACTCGGACGACCCGATCGTCTCGGCCGACATCGTCACCGACCCGGCGTCCTGCATCTACGACGCGCCGCTGACCAAGGTCATCGGCAACCAGGTCAAGGTCGTCGGCTGGTACGACAACGAGTGGGGCTACTCCAACCGCCTCGCCGACCTGGTCACCCTCGTCGGTTCGAAGCTGTCCTGAACCCGATGAGCGTCAAGAACCTCGACGACCTGCTGGGCGAGGGCGTTCACGGCCGCTACGTGCTGGTGCGCAGCGACCTGAACGTCCCGCTCGACGGGGACCGCATCACCGACGACGGCCGGGTCCGCGCCGCGCTGCCGACGATCAAGAAGCTCGCCGACGCGGGCGCGAAGGTCGTCGTCACCGCGCACCTCGGCCGCCCGAAGGGCGAGCCGGACGCGAAGTACACCCTCGCGCCCGTCGCGAAGCGGCTTTCGGAGCTGCTCGGCGCCGAGGTCGCGCTGGCCGGTGACCTGGTCGGCGAGTCCGCCAAGGCGCTGACGGCCGGCCTCGCCGACGGTGGCGTCGTCCTCCTGGAGAACGTGCGGTTCGACGCGCGCGAGACCAGCAAGGACGCCGTGGACCGCTCCGAGCTGGCCGCCGAGCTGGGCGCGCTCGTCCCGGGCGGCGCGTTCGTCTCCGACGGCTTCGGCGTCGTCCACCGCAAGCAGGCCTCGGTCTACGAGGTCGCGTCGGTGCTGCCGGCGTATGCGGGCGGCCTGGTGCTGGCCGAGCTGGACGTGCTGAAGAAGCTGACCGACGACGTGAAGCGGCCGTACGTGGTCGTGCTCGGCGGCGCGAAGGTGTCCGACAAGCTCGGCGTCATCGCGAACCTGCTGACCAAGGTCGACCGGCTGCTCATCGGCGGCGGCATGGCGTACACCTTCCTCAAGGCCCAGGGCCACGAGGTCGGCAACTCGCTGCTGCAGGCCGACCAGCTCGACCAGGTGAAGGGCTTCCTCGCCGAGGCGGAGAAGCGAGGTGTCGAACTGGTGCTGCCGGTGGACGTCCTGGCCGCGACCGGGTTCGCGGCCGACGCCGAGCACGAGGTCGTCGCCGCCACCGCGATCCCGGCCGACCGCGAGGGCCTCGACATCGGCCCGGAGACCCGTGAACTCTTCGCGGGCAAGCTGGCCGACGCCGCGACCGTGTTCTGGAACGGCCCGATGGGCGTGTTCGAGTTCGAGGCGTTCTCGGGCGGCACCCGTGCCGTGGCCGAGGCGCTCGTGAAGAGCGACGCGTTCACCGTGGTCGGCGGCGGTGACTCGGCGGCCGCGGTGCGGCAGCTGGGCCTGCCCGAAGACGGCTTCTCACACATCTCCACCGGCGGCGGTGCCTCGCTGGAGTACCTCGAAGGCAAGGAACTGCCGGGCGTCTCCGCTCTGGAGAACGTCGCCCTGGAGGAGAAGAACTAGTGGCACGCAAGCCGTTCATCGCCGGCAACTGGAAGATGAACCAGAACCACCTCGAGGCGATCGCGCTGGTGCAGAAGATTGCCTTCGCGCTGCCGGAGAAGTACTACGCGAAGGTCGACGTGGCGGTCCTGCCGCCGTTCACCGACATCCGCAGCGTGCAGACCCTGGTCGACGGCGACAAGCTGTCGCTCACCTACGGCGCGCAGGACATCGCGCCGCAGGATGCGGGCGCCTACACCGGCGACATCTCGGGTCTGATGCTGGCCAAGCTGGGCTGCAAGTTCGTCGCGGTCGGGCACTCGGAGCGCCGCGAGTACCACGCCGAGTCCGACGAGCTGGTCAACAAGAAGGTCAAGGCCGCGCTCAAGCACGGCATCACGCCGATCCTCTGCATCGGGGAGAAGCTCGAGGTCCGCGAGGCCGGCGAGCACATCCACCACACCACGACGCAGCTGATCGAGGGCCTGAAGGGCCTCAAGGCCGAGCAGGTCTCCGGCGTGGTGGTCGCGTACGAGCCGGTCTGGGCGATCGGCACCGGCAAGGTCGCCTCGTCCGCGGACGCCGAAGAGGTCTGCAAGGCCATCCGGGCGACCCTCCAGGAGAAGTACGGCGACGAGGTGGCTTCGTCCGTCCGGGTGCTCTACGGGGGATCGGTGAAGTCGGGCAACATCGGCGAACTGGTGGCCTGCGAGAACATCGACGGTGCCCTGGTCGGCGGAGCGAGCCTCGACGGCGAAGAGTTCACGAAACTCTGCGCACTCGCTGCGGGCGGCCCGCTGCCCTGATCGAGGCCACGACCGGGTAGCCTGTGTATCCGGTCCGTCACACAGCAGTGGACGAGTCCAGGGGTACGGTGGTGGTCGGAAACAACCATGCCGTACCCCTGCATTCTCCTAGAGCCCAGAGGATGACATGAAGCTGTTCCTGCAAATCCTGTTGATCGTCACCAGCGTTTTCCTGGTGGTCGCGGTGCTGCTGCACCGGGGCCGGGGCGGTGGCCTGTCGTCGCTGTTCGGCGGTGGGATGCAGTCCAGCCTGGCCGGGTCGAGCGTGGCCGAGAAGAACCTCGACCGGATCACCCTGGGGCTGGGCGCGGTCTGGCTGATCAGCATCGTGGGCCTGGGTCTGCTGCTCAAGGTGTGAGGCGTCCGGCGTTCCGTCGTCGGCCGCGACCGGGTCCGGACGGCGGTGCGCAGCGATTCGGCGTGCCTATTGGGGGGCGCGCCGCCGATTCCTAGGTGTGAGGATTCATGGTTGGCGGTAACGCGATTCGAGGCACCCGGGTGGGTGCCGGTCCTACGGGCGAATCGGAACGGGGTGAGTCGGCGCCACGGCGCCGCGTAGGTTATTGGTGTGCCAACGGGCACGAGGCACGGCCATCGTTCGCGCTCGACGCGGAGATCCCCGACGAGTGGGACTGCCCCCGCTGCGGGCTCCCGGGCGGGCAGGACGAGAAGAACCCGCCGGCGGCGCCACGGACCGAGCCGTACAAGACGCACCTGGCCTACGTGAAGGAGCGGCGCAGCGACGCCGACGGCGAGGCCATCTTGGCGGAGGCGCTCGACCGCCTGCGCAAGCGCCGGGAAATCCTCTAGCGGTTCGATCGAAAGCCACCCCGAGGGAAGCGGACCCCTCGAGGTGGCTTTTCGCGCGCTCGACCAGCCACAGCTCGTGTCTCATGGGGCACCACCTCGTGACCGGCCGGGCATCACCGTGTCGTCCCGCTGATCACGCGAGTTGGCCGCCCAATCACGTGAGTTGACTGCTCAATCACGTGGGTTGGCCGCTCAATCACGTGAGTTGACTGCTCAATCACGTGAGTTGGCCGCTCAATCACGCGGGATGCCCCTCGGGACCTGCGAGATGCCCACCAAATCGCGCCCCGTCGCCCTTCACGCGCGCGCCCGGCGAGGTCGGGCACCGGATTCTTCGGATCCAGGCCCCACTGCATGTCGCGGCCGGCGAGGGGCATTCGTGTGTTCCGGTGCTGAGCAGCCCCCGATTTCCACGCTACCGGCGACCACCGACAGTTCGCGGGGCGGAACCGCCGCCCGGGGCCGGGGACCG
>NZ_JBHVXZ010000161.1:0-18610 GCF_042881395.1 Amycolatopsis sp. NPDC058278
GACCGGGGGCGCGCGGAGCCGATCCCATAGACTTTTCCCGCCTTTGACCTCTCGCGCGCCGTGTGCGGCGGAGCGCGAACGACCAGTCCCAGCGGACGCCGAGGAGTTATGTCCGGAGCCACGGAAAAGGAAGTACAGGGCGCGGTACTCGCCCCTGAGACGCTGCAGGAGGCGGTCAAGGCCGCCGAAGCGGCGTTCGCCGCCGCGACCGGGCTCGAAGGGCTGGCCGAGGTCAAGCCGGCCCACCTCGGCGACCACGCGCCGCTGATGCTGGCCCGTCGCGAGATCGGCGCCCTGCCGAAGCAGGAGAAGGCCGAGGCGGGCAAGCGCGTCAACGAGGCCCGCCAGGCCGTCCAGGCGGCCTTCGACGCCCGCCGCGCCGAGCTCCAGGTGGAGCGCGACGAGCGCGTGCTGCGCGAAGAGGCGGTCGACGTCACCCTGCCGTGGGACCGCGTCCCGCGCGGCGCCCGGCACCCGATCAGCACCATCTCCGAACGCGTCGCGGACGCCTTCGTCGCGATGGGCTACGAGGTCGCCGAGGGGCCGGAGCTCGAAGCCGAGTGGTTCAACTTCGACGCGCTGAACTTCGGCAAGGACCACCCGGCCCGGCAGCTGCAGGACACGTTCTACGTCGGCGAAGAGGACTCGGGCCTGGTGCTGCGCACGCACACCTCGCCGGTCCAGGCGCGCACGCTGCTGCACCGCGACCTGCCGGTGTACGTCGTCTGCCCCGGCCGGACGTACCGCACCGACGAGCTCGACTCGACGCACACCCCGGTGTTCACCCAGGTCGAAGGTCTGGCGGTGGACAAGGGCATCACGATGGCCCACCTCAAGGGCACCTTGGACGCCTTCGCCCGCGCGATGTTCGGCGAGAGCTCCAAGACGCGGCTGCGCCCGCACTTCTTCCCCTTCACCGAGCCGTCCGCCGAGGTGGACGTCTGGTTCGAGGAGAAGAAGGGCGGCCCCGGCTGGGTCGAGTGGGGCGGCTGCGGCATGGTCAACCCGAACGTGCTGCGCGCCTGCGGTGTCGACCCGGACGTGTACTCGGGCTTCGCCTTCGGCATGGGTATCGAGCGCACCCTGCAATTCCGCAACGGGATCCCGGACATGCGCGACATGGTGGAGGGCGACGTCCGCTTCACCCTTCCCTTCGGAACGGAGGCGTAGTGCGAGTTCCAGTCAGCTGGCTGACCGAACACCTCGATCTCACCGAGGAGGTCACGCCGCAGGACCTGGCCGACGCGTTCGTCCGGATCGGCATCGAGGTCGACGACCTGCGCGAACTCGGCCCGGTGACCGGCCCGCTGGTCGTCGGCCGGGTGGCCGAGGTCGAGGAGCTCACCGAGTTCAAGAAGCCGGTGCGCTTCTGCCGCGTCGACGTCGGCGAGCCCGCCGACGAAGCCGAGGAACTCGACGACGAGGACGAAGAGGACGACGACGAAGAGGGCGAGTTCGACGAGGGCCCGCACGGCATCAAGACCCGCGGCATCATCTGCGGTGCGCGCAACTTCGTCGAGGGTGACCTGGTCGTCGTCGCGCTGCCCGGCGCCGTCCTGCCCGGCGACTTCGCCATCGCCGCCCGCAAGACCTACGGCCGCGTCAGCGACGGCATGATCTGCTCGGCGCGCGAGCTCGGCCTCGGCGACGACCACACCGGCATCCTCGTGCTTCCCCCGAGCACCGCCAGCCCGGGGGACGACGCCCAGGAGCTGCTCGGCCTGAACGACTCGGTGATCGAGCTCGCGCCGACCCCGGACCGCGGGTACGCGCTGTCGATCCGCGGGCTCGCGCGCGAGCTGTCGAACGCGCTCGACGTGCCCTTCGGCGACCCGGCGCTGCTCGAGGTCCCGGCGGCCGAGGGCGACGCCTGGCCGGTCCGCGTCGAGGACCCGGAAGGCTGCCCGCGGTTCGTGCTGCGCCGGGTCACCGGCCTGGACGCGACCGCGCCGACCCCGTGGCGGATGCGGCGGCGGCTGATGCTGGCCGGCATCCGGTCGATTTCGCTGGCCGTCGACGTCACGAACTACGTGATGCTCGAGCTCGGGCACCCGCTGCACGCCTTCGCCACCAAGGCCATCCAGGGCGACCTGGTGGTCCGGCGGGCGAAGCCGGGCGAGAAACTGACCACTTTGGACGACGTCGAGCGCACGCTCGACCCGGACGACGTGGTCATCGCCGACGACAGCGGCGTCATCTCGCTGGCCGGCACGATGGGGGGCGCGAGCACCGAGATCACGCCGGAGAGCACCGACGTGCTGCTCGAAGCGGCGCACTGGAACCCGGCGGCGATCAGCCGCACCGCGCGGCGGCACAAGCTGTTCTCCGAGGCCGCCAAGCGGTTCGAGCGGTTCACCGACCCGCAGCTGTGCGCGGCGGCCGTCGAGCTCGCCGCCCGGCTGCTGCGCCAGTACGGCGACGCCGCCATCCAGCCCGGCCGCACCGACGAGGGCGCGGTCGAGCCGAACCCGGCGGTCGTCATGCCGATCAACCTGCCCGACAAGGTCGCGGGCGTGAACTACCAGCGCGGGGTGACGGTCCGCCGGCTCACCCAGATCGGCTGCAAGGTCTCGGTCAGCACGGGTGACGACGGCACCGGCCAGGTCACGGCGATCCCGCCGAGCTGGCGCGGCGATCTGCGCCAGCCGGCCGACCTCGTCGAAGAGGTGCTGCGGCTCGAGGGGTACGACAGCATCCCGTCGACGCTGCCGGCGGCTCCGGCCGGCCGCGGCCTGACCGACGGCCAGCGGCGCGTCCGGGGTGTCTCCCGGGCGCTGGCCGAGGCGGGGTACGTCGAGGTGCGCCCGTTCCCGTTCGTCAGCGACGCGGTGTGGGACGCCTTCGGCCTCCCGGCCGACGACAGCCGCCGCAACGCGGTGGTCGTCCGCAACCCGCTGGAGGCCGACCGCAACCGCCTGGCGACGACGTTGCTGCCGGGCCTGCTGGACACCATGCAGCGCAACGTGTCCCGCGGGATGAAGGACGTTTCGCTCTACCACATCGGCCAGGTGGTGCTCCCGGCTCCGAACCCGCTGAAGGTCCCGGCCCTCGGCGTCGACCGCCGGCCCTCGGACGAGGAACTGGCCCTGCTGGAGGCCGCGGTGCCGCAGCAGCCGCTGCACGTGGCGGTGGTCCTCGCCGGGAACCGGCGCCGGGCCGGCTGGTGGGGCGCGGGCGAGCCGGCCAACTGGGCCGACGCGGTCCAGGCGGCCCGCACGGTCGCGGAGGCGGCCGGGGTCGAGCTGACGGTGCAGGGGGCCGACCTCCCGCCGTGGCACCCGGGCCGCTGCGCCCAGCTCCGGGTCGGCGACTGGCCGGTCGGCTACGCGGGCGAGCTGCACCCGAAGGTCGTCGAGGCCCTCGGGCTGCCGCCCCGGACGGTGGCGATGGAGCTGGACCTCGACGCGATCCCGCTCCCGGACGCCCGCCCGGCACCGAGCGTGTCGGGCTACCCGCCGGTGCTCTTGGACGTGGCCCTGGTGGCGGCGGCGGAGGTCCCGTCGGCCGACCTCGCGGAGGTCCTCCGCACGGGGGCGGGCGAGCTCCTGGAGGACATCACGCTGTTCGACGTGTACGCGGGCGAGCAGGTCGGCGAGGGCAAGCGATCGCTGGCGTACAAGCTGCGTTTCCGCGCCCCGGACCGCACCTTGACGGTCGACGAGGCCACCAAGGCCCGCGACGCGGCGGTGGCAGCGGCAGGCGAGCGCTTCAGCGCAACCCTCCGCGCCTGACGGTCACCCGGCCCCTCCCGCCATCCGGCCGGAGGGGCCGGCCCGCGCCGCAGCCCTCACCCGCCCCACGCGGCGGCCCTCATCCGGCCCGCGCCGACCCCCATCCCTACGCGCCGACCCTCCAGCCCCACGCGCCGACCCTCCAGCCCCACGTGTCGTCCGCCTAGGTACGCGTGTCGTCCCTCCAGTCACGCGAGCCGGCCCCCCAAACACACCAGCCGACCCTCCAGACACACCAGCCGACCGCCGAGGTAGGCCAGCCGTCCCTCCAGGCACGTGCGCCGACCCTTCCGGTACGCCGCACCCGCCCTTCAGCCGATGTGCTTGAGCGCCTCCCGTCTGGACAACCCGGACAACCCCGGGTGATCGTCCACGAAGCACCGCACCCAGTCCGGCGCCGTCTTCGCGTAATCCCGCAGGGCCCAGCCGATCCCCTTGCGCAGGAAGAACTCGGTCTCACCGATCGCCGGCTCGATCGCGCGGGTGAGCAGATCCGTGTCCGTGTCCTCCTTGGCCCCCACCTGGCAGATGATGGCCGTCCGGCGGCGCCAGAGGTCGTCGTCGCCGGCCCAGGCCAGCATGATCGGCGTCATCCGGGGGCGGTGCTCCCGGAGGATCGGGCCGATCCGGCGGATGGCGAGCTCGTCCACGTGGTCCCACCACGCCCCGTCGACGATCATTTCCTCGTACACCGGGACCAGGTCCGGGTCCTGCCACCGCCGGTAGGCCCGGTATCCGGAAAGATCGATGGCCGCGTAGCGCTCTTCGCGGAATTCGGCGGTTCGCCACAACTTCAGGACGGTTGCCGAAAATGTCACCCGATCGGGCAATGTGTGCTCGGCCAGCACCCGCTTGAGGAGCGCACTGCGCTCGGGTTTCGCCACTCCGCGGAAGGGCATGGCCGACTTCATGTACGCCTGCATCGCCGGCGCTTTCGCCGGGTCGGCCAGTTCCGCCAGCCCGGCGCGGATCGCCTCGACCAGCCTCTCGTCCGCGCTCATCCGTCCTCCCTCGGGCTTCGGCGATCCGGAGCGTACCGGCGGCCACCGACAGTTCCGGCGCCACGCGGTCGCCGCAGGTCCCGACGAAAGGCGGATGGCGAAAGTCGCGTCGGTCAGCGAGATTGGCCGAGGTTGCCGGTAGTTTCGTCGAAAATCTGGCGAACGCCGTCGAATGCGGACGAAAAGGACGACTGTGAAAAGAATCGTTGCCGCCATCGCCGCCGCGGGGCTCGCGGCCGGGCTGATGGCCGCCGCGCCCGCCGCCTCGGCGGAAACCGGGGTGCAGTTCACCCCCGCGCCGATCGCCTGGGGCGCCTGCGCGTCGGCGAGCCTCAAGGCCAACGGCGCCGAATGCGGCTTCCTCGAAGTGCCGATGGACTACGCGAAGCCGGGCGGGGCGAAGGTCTCCGTCGCGGTCTCGCGGATCAAGCACAAGACCGCGCAGTCCCAGGGCATCATGCTGGTGAACCCGGGCGGCCCGGGTGGCTCCGGCCTCGGCCTGTCGGTGCTCGGCAAGTACGTGCCGAACCACGCCGGGGACAACTACGACTGGATTGGCTTCGACCCGCGGGGCGTCGGGTCCAGCAAGCCCGCCGTCAGCTGCGACGGGAACTACTTCAGCTACAACCGGCCGGCGTACGTGCCGACCACCGTGCAGCTGGAGAAGACCTGGCTCGCCCGTTCCAAGGGGTACGCCGACGCGTGCCGCAAGAACGGCGAGATCCTGAACCACCTGAAGACGACCGACGTCGCGCAGGACATGGACAGCCTGCGCAAGGCACTGGGCCAGAAGCAGATCAACTACTACGGCTTCTCCTACGGCACCTACCTCGGCCAGGTGTACAGCACGCTGTACCCGAAGAACGTCCGCCGGATGGTGCTGGACGGCAACGTCGACCCGCGGAAGGTCTGGTACCAGGCCAACCTCGACCAGGACGTCGCGTTCGACAAGAACATCAAGATCTACTTCGACTGGCTGGCCAAGTACGACGACGTCTACCACCTGGGCAAGACCGGCGACGCCGTCGAGAAGCTCTGGTACGACACCCAGCGCAAGCTCGCCAAGGACCCGGCGGGCGGGGTCGTCGGCGGCGACGAGTGGACCGACATCTTCCTGCAGGCCGGTTACTACGTCTTCGGCTGGGTCGACATGGCCAAGGCCTTCGACGGCTACGTGCACAAGGGTGACTGGCAGACGCTCAAGGCGCTCTACGACGCCTCGAACCCGCCCGGCAACGACAACGGCTTCGCCGTGTACCTGGGCGTGCAGTGCACCGACGTGCAGTGGCCGACCGACTGGAACCGGTGGCGGATCGACAACTGGCTGACCTACTTCAAGGCCCCGTTCGAGACCTGGGGCAACGCCTGGTTCAACGCGCCCTGCGTGTTCTGGCCGGCGAAGGCGGGCAAGCCGGTGGACATCGACGGCCGCAAGGTGGCCGGCGCACTGCTCATCAGCGAAGAGCTCGACGCCGCCACGCCGTACGCCGGCAGCCTCGAGGTGCGGAAGCGGTTCCCGAACTCGAGCCTGATCAGCGCGCCGGGCGGGACGACGCACGCCGGTTCGCTGTCCGGGGTGTCCTGTGTGGACGACAAGATCGCCGACTACCTGGCCACCGGCACCCTGCCGAAGCGTCAGCCCGGCAACCACTCGGACGTCCAGTGCGACCCGGTGCCCGCGCCGGTGCCCGACGGCGCCGAGGCGCAGAAGTCGGACAACTCCGCGAAGGCCGCCCAGGAGAAGCAGAGCACGCTGGCCCAGCTGCTGCACTTCTGAGCGAATCCGCTTGATCCCGCTGCCCCGGTCCGGTTCTTCCGGACCGGGGCAGCGTCTTGTCCGCCGGTGTCCCATCGTCGCCTCCTCGTGACGGTTCGTGGTCGCCGGGGACGTTAGGGGAGGGGTCCGACAATTTCGGAGCGAAGTGGGCCGTGAGCTGCGCGTGACCGAAAATTGTCGGGGGTGCGCGCTAGCTTCGTGGCATGTCGATCATCGAAGAGCGCCGGACCGAGATCCGGGCCGAGGACAACACCTACCAGATCGTGGTCGCGACCAGGACGGACGCCGACCGCGCCGAACCCACACCCCGGGTGATGATCACCCTGGAGGCCGGCGGCCCCGGCGGCGAACCGGTCGCCGAGGGCAGCCTCGACCTCGACGTCGCGGTGGCGGCCACGGTGGCCGAGCTCGTCGCGGACGAGTTGCTGTCCGCGACCGGCGCGGGCCGCGGGCCGCGGCGAAGATCCGCGGGCCGTCCTGCCCAGCAGGGCCGCCCGTGGAGCGAGGAGTCGGACGCGGAGCTGGAGAGCCGGTGGATCGCGGGGGAGAGCGTCGCGCAGCTCGCGGCGTACTTCGAGCGCACCCCCGGCGGCATCCGTGCCCGGCTGCCGCGCGTGGGTTGCGACCCAGAAAACCCGGGCTGCTACCTCCCCGTGCCGCCGAGCAGGCGCACGGACCTGGACGGAGGTGAGCAGGGCTGACCGGCGGCGGTGGGCCGGTCCGTTGTGTGGACCGGCCCACCGGGCCGTCGCGTTCCACCGCGAGCTGACCGCGCGTTACCCGGTGCCGTCCGGCGCCCGGGGACGAGCTGCCGGACAGTCCCTGGTCCGCGGAGCTGACCGTGGTCGGCGAGGCAGCGTTGGGGCGGTTGTCGCCGGAGAACTGGTTCGCGGTCCTCGATCGCGGCGAACACTACGTCCAAGCCGGCGTCGGCGAGCAGGCGGCGACTCGTGGCGGGTGGTTCGCGCTGGAACACCGCGAAGGGTTGCCCGACCGGCATTTCCGCACGGAGGTCGCGGACCGGGCCCACCTCGTCCGCGCGTTCACCGGCTTCGCCGCGACCGACGACAACTGGCGGCGGGAACTCGAATGGCAGCGGCTGAATTTCTGACCGCCGCGCACCGAAGCACATCCAGGGAGGAGGAGCAGTGCTGCACCACGGGGTACACCCACGCCGCGGCCGGCAGGTTCAGGCGCCGGAGGGGGTTCCGGTGGGCGGCCGAGGGGACAGCCGCCGTTCCGGGCGCCCGGAACGCGGCCGATCCGTCCGGCATGGCCGCCGTTGCGCGGGAGGCCGGCACCGCGAGCACCGGGCGGGTGGCCGAGGAGTGAGCCGCCGTCCCGCGCCGCCGTTCCCGTGCCGGGCTCCCCGGTCAGTCCGGCACCGCCGCGGCCGCGCGGGCGGCCAGCACCCTGAGGTGTTCGACCAGCTCCGGCGGTTCCTCGACCGTGAACGCGCACCCCAGGCCCAGCAGCCGGAAGGCGAGCCAGTCCAGGGTGTCCGGGTGGCTCCGCCATCGGCACCGGCCGTCGCCGAGGTCGGTCAGGTCGCCCGCCGCCTGGCCGAGCCGGGACGCGATCTGCGATGCCGGTTCCGCCAGGACTCCCACCGCGCGGTACGTCGGTGCGAGGTCGTGGAACCGGTCGGTGACGTAGGCGGCCAGGTCCGTGGCGGGCGGCTCGCGCGGCACCGCCCGGCCGCCGGTCGCCTGGGCTTCGCGGACGCGGTCGGCGCGGAACACGCGCCAGTCCACCCGGTCGAGGTCGTACGCGACCAGGTACCAGCGGCGGCCGGCGGCGACGAGCCGGAGCGGCTCGGCCCGGCGCCGGGTCTCGGTCCCGTCGTGGGCGCGGTAGCGGAACCGGACGGTTTCGCGGTTGGTGATCGCCCCGGCGAACACGGTCAGCTGCGCCGGGTCGACGACCGGCCCGGTGGCCGGCACGGCGACCGTCGCCGTGCCGATCGTGCCCACCCGGCGGCGCAGCCGCGCCGGCAGGACCTGTTCCAGCTTGGCGAGCGCCCGCACGGACGCCTCCCCGATGCCGGAAACGGATTGCGCCGCGGCGGTCCGCAGCCCCACCGCGATCGCGACGGCTTCCTCGTCGTCGAGCACGAGCGGGGGCATCGCGGTGCCGGCGACCAGCCGGTACCCGCCGGCGACTCCGCGGGCGGCCTCGACCGGGTAGCCCAGGTCGCGTAGCCGCTCGATGTCGCGGCGGATGGTCCGCGGGCTGACCCCCAGGCGCGCGGCCAGTTCGCTGCCCGGCCATTCGCGCGGTGTCTGGAGCAGCGAGAGCAGGCCGAGCAGCCGGGCGGGGGTGTCCGTCATGCGCCCAGCATCCCAAGGTGGCGGTCACCACTCCGGGTTTGTTTAGACTTGCAAGGGCGTGCATAATCATGCGTATGACGGTGAACATCGCGGTGGCCGGAGCCAGCGGGTACGCGGGTGGTGAGCTGCTGCGCCTGCTCCTGACCCATCCCGGGGTCGAGATCGGCGCGCTCACGGCCGCCAGCAGCGCGGGCACGAAGCTCGGCGTCCACCAGCCCCACCTCGTCCCCCTCGCCGACCGCGTCCTGGCCGAGACGACGCCGGAGACCCTCGCCGGCCACGACGTCGTCTTCCTCGCGCTGCCCCACGGGCACTCCGCGGCGATCGCGGCGCAGCTCGGCCCGGACGTCCTGGTGGTCGACCTCGGCGCCGACCACCGCCTGGCCGACGCCGGCGACTGGCAGCGCTGGTACGGCGGCGACCACGCCGGCCAGTGGCCGTACGGCTTGCCCGAGCTGCCCGGCGCCCGGGAAAGGCTCGCCGGCACCAAGCGCATCGCCGTGCCGGGCTGCTTCCCGACCGGCGGATCGCTGGCCCTGGCGCCCGCGTTCGCCGCCGGCCTGATCGAGCCCGACGTCACGATCGTGGCGGTCACCGGGACCTCCGGCGCCGGCAAGAGCCTCAAGCCGAACCTGCTCGGTTCCGAGGTGATGGGTTCGGCGAGCGCGTACGGCGTCGGCGGCGCCCACCGCCACACCCCCGAGTTCGTGCAGAACCTCTCGGCCGTCGCGGGCGAGCAGGTCACCGTGTCCTTCACCCCGGTGCTCGCGCCGATGCCCCGCGGCATCCTCACCACGGCGAGCGCTCCGCTGAAGGACGGCGTCGACGAGGCCGCCGCCCGGGCGGCGTACGAAAAGGCCTACGACGCGGAGCCGTTCGTCCAGCTCCTGCCCGCCGGTGCCTGGCCGGCGACCGCATCGACGCTCGGCTCGAACAACACCCAGCTGCAGGTCACGGTCGACACCGGCGCGCGCCGCCTGGTCGTCGTCGCCGCGATCGACAACCTGACCAAGGGCACCGCGGGTGGTGCCGTCCAGTCGATGAACCTGGCCCTCGGCCTCCCGGAAACCACCGGGCTTCCCACCGTAGGAGTGGCACCGTGACCGTCACCGGCCCCCAGGGCTTCCGCGCCGCCGGCGTCGCCGCCGGGATCAAGGCCTCCGGCGCGCTCGACCTCACCCTGGTCGTCAACGACGGCCCGCTCGACGTCGCGGCCGGCGTGTTCACCCGCAACGTCATCAAGGCCGCGCCGGTGCTGTGGTCGCAGGAAGTGCTCAAGCAGCAGCGGCTGAAGGCCGTCGTCCTCAACTCGGGCGGTGCCAACGCGGCCACCGGGCCCGGCGGCTTCCAGGACACCCACGCCACCGCCGAGAAGGTCGCCGAAGTGCTGCAGGCCGGCGCGATCGAGGTCGCCGTCTGCTCCACCGGCCTGATCGGCGAACGGCTCCCGATGGACGCGGTCTTGTCCGGAGTGGACACCGCCTTCAAGGCCCTCGACGCCGGCGCCGAAGCGGGCCTCAACGCCGCCAAGGGCGTGATGACGACCGACACGAAGCCGAAGCAGGCGTTCGCGAAGCACGACAACGGCTGGAGCGTCGGCGGCTTCGCCAAGGGCGCCGGCATGCTCGCGCCGAACCTCGCCACCATGCTCTCGGTCCTGACCACCGACGCCGTCGTGGACAAGGAAATCCTCGACCGGGCCCTGCGCGCGGCGACCCACGTCACCTTCGACCGGCTCGACGTCGACGGCGGCACGTCCACCAACGACACGGTGCTGGTCCTGGCGTCCGGCGCGAGCGGGGTCGAACCCGGCGAAGCCGAGCTCACCGAGCTGCTCACCGCGGTCAGCCATGACCTGGTGCTCCAGCTGCGCGCGGATTCCGAGGGAGCGACCAAGGACGTCGACGTCACCGTGCGGGGCGCGGCCACCGAGGCCGACGCGATCGCCGTCGCCCGCACGATCGCCGAGGACAACCTGGTCAAGACGGCGCTGTTCGGCTCCGACCCGAACTGGGGCCGGATCGCCATGGCGCTCGGCCGGGTACCGGCCCGCATCGACCCGGAAGCGGTGTCGATCGCGATCAACGGCGTCACCCTGTTCGCCCAGGGCGTGCCCGCCGCCGACCGGTCCGAGGCGGACCTCACCGGCCGGGTCATCGAGATCGTCGTCGACCTCGGCGTCGGCGCGAGCACCGCGACCATCTACACCACGGATCTTTCGCACGGTTACGTCGAAGAGAACAGCGCGTACTCCTCATGAACCAGGAGGCTCTGATTTCCGCGGACGAACGACTCGCGACGGCGGCCGAGAAGGCCGGTGTGCTCATCGAAGCGCTGCCCTGGCTGCAGCGGTTCCACGGGGCCACCGTGGTGGTGAAGTACGGCGGCAACGCCATGATCGACGACCAGCTGAAGGCGGCCTTCGCCGAGGACATGGTGTTCCTCCGGCTGGCCGGCCTGCGCCCGGTCGTCGTGCACGGCGGCGGGCCGCAGATCACCGCGATGCTCAAGCGCCTCGGCGTCGAAGGCGAGTTCAAGGGCGGCCTGCGGGTCACCACGCCGGAGACGATGGACATCGTCCGGATGGTGCTCACCGGGCAGGTCAGCCGGGAGCTCGTCGGGCTGATCAACGCCCACGGGCCGTACGCGGTCGGCATCTCCGGCGAGGACGCCCGGTTGTTCACCGCCGAACGCAAACGGGCCACTGTGGACGGTGAGCAGGTCGACATCGGGCTCGTCGGCGAGGTCGCCGAGGTCAACCCGGACGCGGTGCTCGACATCGTCAACGCCGGGCGCATCCCGGTGGTGTCGACCGTGGCCCCGGACGTCGACGGCATCGTGCACAACGTCAACGCCGACACGGCCGCGGGTGCGCTGGCAGCCGCGCTGGGCGCCGAGAAGCTCGTGGTGCTCACCGACGTCGAAGGCCTGTACGCGAACTGGCCCGACCGCTCGTCGCTGATCGACCGCATCCGCGTCGACCACCTCGAGCCGATGCTGCCCGGCCTGGCCAGCGGCATGATCCCGAAGATGGAGGCGTGCGTGCGCGCCATCCGGGGCGGCGTGCGCCGGGCGCATGTGATCGACGGCCGCCTCGCCCATTCGGTGCTGCTGGAGGTCTTCACCTCACGCGGCGTCGGCACCATGGTCTTCCCCGAAACGGAGCTCCCGTGACCGACCTCACGTCCAATGTGGACGGCCAGGCGCACTGGCAGTCCGCCCTGATGGACAACTACGGCACACCGAAGCTGACGCTGGTGCGCGGCGAAGGCGCGAAGGTGTGGGACGCCGACGGCCAGGAGTACGTCGACCTCGTCGGTGGCATCGCCGTCAACGCGCTCGGCCACGCGCACCCGGCCGTCGTCGAAGCCGTCACCGAGCAGATCAAGCGGCTCGGCCACACCTCGAACCTCTACGTCAACCCCGTCGCCGTCGAGCTCGCCGAGGCGCTGCTCGACGTCGCCGGCCTCACCGGCCACGGCAAGGTGCTGTTCGTCAACTCCGGCGCCGAGGCCAACGAAGCCGCGCTGAAGATCAGCCGGCTGACCGGCCGCACCAAGGTGGTCGCCGCCGAAGGCGCGTTCCACGGCCGGACCATGGGCGCGCTCACGCTCACCGGCCAGCCCGCCAAGCGCGACGCCTTCAAGCCGCTGGTGCCCGGGGTGGAGCACGTGCCGTTCGGCGACGTCGGGGCGCTCCAGGCCGCCGTCGACACCGACACCGCGGCCGTGTTCCTGGAGCCGGTGCTCGGGGAGGCGGGTGTCATCCCGGCGCCGGACGGCTACCTGCAGGCCGCCCGCGAAATCACCAAGGCCACCGGCACGCTGCTGGTGCTCGACGAGGTGCAGACCGGTCTCGGCCGGCTCGGCACCTGGTTCGGTTACCAGCAGGCCGGCATCGTCCCGGACGTCATCACCCTGGCGAAGGGGCTCGGCGGTGGGCTGCCGCTGGGCGCGGTGATCGGCGTCGGCGCGGCGGGCGACCTGCTCAAGCCGGGCCAGCACGGCACCACCTTCGGCGGCAACCCCGTCTGCTGCGCGGCCGGCCTCGCCGTGCTGAAGACCATCGCCGCCGAGGGCCTCCTCGACCACGTCGCCTCGCTGGGCAAGGACATCGCGGCGGGCGTCGAGGCGCTGGGGCACCCGCTCGTCGCCGGCGTGCGCGGCGCCGGGCTGCTGCTCGGCATCGCCCTGAAGCAGCCGGTCTCGGCGGCGGTCGCCCAGGCCGCCCAGGCCGCGGGCTACCTCGTCAACCCGGTCGCGCCGGACACCGTCCGGCTCGCGCCCCCGCTCGTCCTCGACGGCGAGCAGGCCGAGGGCTTCCTCGCCGCACTCCCGAACGCGCTCGACTCCACCACGAAGGACTCCGACTGATGCTGCGCCACTTCCTCCGCGACGACGACGTGAGTCCGGCCGAGCAGAAGGCCATCCTCGACCTCGCCGACGCGCTCAAGGCCGACCCGCTGGGCAACAAGACCCTCGCCGGCAAGTCCATCACGGCGATCTTCGAGAAGAACTCGACGCGGACCCGGTTCTCGTTCGAGGTCGGCATCAGCCAGCTCGGCGGCCACCCGGTGATCGTCGACGGCCGTTCGATGCAGCTCGGCCGCGAAGAGACCATCGAGGACACTTCGCGGGTCCTCTCGCGGTACGTCGACGGGATCGTGTGGCGCACCTTCGCGCAGAAGCGCCTCGAGACGATGGCGTCGGCCGCGTCGATCCCGGTGGTCAACGCGCTCACCGACGAGTTCCACCCGTGCCAGGTGCTCACCGACCTGATGACGATCCGCGAGCGCAAGGGCAAGCTCGCCGGCCTCACGCTCGTCTACCTCGGGGACGGGGCCAACAACATGGCGCACTCGCTGCTGCTCGGCGGCGTCACCGCCGGGATGCACGTCCGGGTCGTCTCGCCGGTCGGCTTCCAGCCGGACCAGGGCGTGATGCTGGACGCGAAGAAGCGCGCGAGCGAAACCGGCGGCACCGCCACCGTCTACACCGATGCGTACGCGGCCGTCGACGGCGCGGACGTGCTCGTCACCGACACGTGGACGTCGATGGGCCAGGAGAACGACGGCCTCGACCGGGTCGGCCCGTTCCGCGCCCTGCAGGTCAACGCCGAGCTGCTGAAGCGGGCCGCGGACGACGCGATCGTGCTGCACTGCCTGCCCGCGCACCGCGGCTGGGAGATCACCGACGAGGTGATCGACGGCCCGGCCAGCGCGGTCTGGGACGAAGCGGAGAACCGGCTGCACGCCCAGAAGGCCCTGCTGGTCTGGCTGTTCGAAGAGCGCCGGCGATGACCAGCAGCCGGGTGGGGCGGCAGGCGCGGATCACCGAGCTGGTGTCCACCATGACGATCCGCAGCCAGACCGAGCTGGCCAAGCTGCTGGCCGCCGAGGGCATCGAGGTCACCCAGGCGACGCTGTCGCGCGACCTCGACGAGCTGGGCGCGGTCAAGCTGCGCGGGCCGGACTCGGGCGCGCCGGTCTACGTCATCCCGGAGGACGGCAGCCCCGTCCGCGGGGTGCAGGGCGGGACGTCGCGGCTCTCCCGGCTGCTCGCGGAGCTGATGGTCTCGGCGGACTCGTCCGGCAACCTGATGGTGCTGCGGACGCCGCCGGGCGCGGCGCAGTTCCTGGCCAGCGCCATCGACCGGGCGGCGCTCGAAGAGGTCGTCGGCTCGATCGCGGGCGACGACACGGTCGCCGTCATCGCGCGAGAACCCCTGAACGGCAAGGAACTGGCGGAGCGCTTCGCCGCCCTCGCGCACCGGTCGGCGCACGAAGCCGGAGACGAAGGACCACCATGACCGTGCTCGCCGACATCTTCCCGGCCGAGGGCGAGTTCCTCGCGCCGGACGAGGTCGTGATCACCTTCGACCGCGGGGTTCCGCTGGCGATCGACGGCGAGACCGTCTCCGTCGCCGAAGCGCGCCGCATGCTGAGCGCGCGCGGGGAGGCGCAGAGAATCGGCCGCCGTCGAGCGTGTGCCGCGCTCGAACTGCGGGCCGGCCGTGGATGCGCCAGTCTGGCCGGCGCCGTGTCGGGCGAAGTCCGCCTGGTCCTGTACGACGGCCGGGTGACGGCCGAAGACCTGAATCCGACGAACACCGAGGAGAAGCGAGAACAGTGAGCGGGAACGAGCAGCCGGTGCAGCTGTGGGGCGGCCGGTTCGCCAGCGGTCCGGCGGAGGCCATGGCCGCGCTGAGCGCGTCGACGCACTTCGACTGGCGCCTGGCGCCCTACGACATCGCCGGGTCGCGTGCGCACGCTCGTGTGCTGCGCAAGGCGGGCCTGCTCACCGACGACGAGCTGACCGGCATGCTGGCCGCGCTGGACACGCTCGCCCAGGACGTCGCGTCGGGGGCGTTCACCCCGACGATCGCCGACGAGGACGTGCACACGGCCCTCGAGCGCGGCCTGCTCGAGCGCGCGGGCACCGAGCTCGGCGGCAAGCTGCGCGCCGGCCGCTCGCGCAACGACCAGGTGGCCACGCTGTTCCGGATGTGGCTGCGCGACGCCGCGCGCCGGGTCGTCGCCGGCACCCTGGAGGTCATCGACGCGCTGGTGTCGCAGGCGAAGCGGCACCCGGACGCGATCCTGCCCGGCCGCACGCACCTGCAGCACGCCCAGCCGGTGCTGCTCGCCCACCACCTGATGGCCCACGGCCAGGCGCTGCTGCGCGACGTCTCGCGGCTGCAGGACTGGGACGCCCGCACGGCCGAGTCGCCGTACGGCTCGGGCGCCCTCGCCGGCTCGTCGCTGGGTCTCGACCCCGAGGCCGTCGCCGAAGAGCTCGGCTTCGCCACCAGCGTCGAGAACTCCATCGACGGCACCGCTTCGCGGGACTTCGTCGCCGAGTTCGCCTTCGCCGTCGCGATGCTCTCGGTCAACCTGTCCCGGATCGCCGAAGAGGTGATCATCTGGAACACCGCCGAGTTCGGGTACGTCACCCTGGACGACGCCTGGGCCACCGGCAGCTCGATCATGCCGCAGAAGAAGAACCCGGACGTCGCGGAGCTGACGCGCGGCAAGGCGGGCCGGCTGATCGGCAACCTCACCGGCCTGCTGGCCACCCTCAAGGCGCAGCCGCTGGCCTACAACCGGGACCTGCAGGAGGACAAGGAGCCGGTGTTCGACTCGGTCGAGCAGCTCGAGCTCCTGTTCCCGGCGATCGCCGGCATGCTCGAAACGCTCACCTTCCACACCGAGCGGCTCGCCGAGCTGGCCCCGGCCGGCTTCACCCTGGCCACCGACATCGCCGAGTGGCTGGTGCGCCAGGGCGTCCCGTTCCGCGTCGCGCACGAAGCGGCGGGCGAGAGCGTCCGCGTCGCCGAGGCCCGCGGCGTCGGCTTGGACGAGCTGACCGACGAAGAGTTCGAGAAGATCAACCCGGCGCTCACGCCCGCGGTGCGTGAAGTCCTGACCGTCGAAGGTTCGGTGAAGTCCCGCGACGCCCGGGGCGGCACGGCGCCGGTGCGCGTGGCCGAGCAGCGCGCCCGGCTCGAGGAGCGCGTCACCGCGGCCCGTCAGTGGCTCAACTAGTCCGCTGGTTACGCTCAGCCGGGTCACCAGGACGAGGGGAGCGGTGTTGAGCGACCGGCTGTTCACGCGCGAGGAGCTGGCACTCGATCCCGTCGACCTGGCCCGGCTGCTGCTCGGCTCGGTCCTGGAGGCCGACGGTCCCGACGGCACCGTCGGCGTCCGCCTGGTCGAGGTGGAGGCCTACCGAGGCGAGGACGACCCGGCGTCGCACTGCTACCGCGGTCAGACCCCGCGCAACGCCGTGATGTGGGGTCCGGCGGGTCACCTGTACGTGTACTTCGTCTACGGGATGCACTTCTGCGCGAACATCGTCGGCTCCCACGACGGCGTGGCGGGCGCGGTGCTGCTGCGGGCGGGCGAGGTCGTCACCGGCCTCGACGTCGTCCGCAAGCGGCGCCCGTCCGCGCGGGGGACCGGCGAACTGGCCAAGGGGCCGGCCATCCTGACGTCGGTGCTCCGCGTCGACCGCGAGCAGAACGGCGTCGACCTGACCGATCCGGCGTCACCGGTCCGGCTGTACGAAGGCGAACGAGTGCCGGCCGAGCAGATCCGCAGCGGCCCGCGCGTCGGCGTCGCGATGGCGATGGACACGCCGTGGCGGTTCTGGGTCGACGGTTCGCCCGCCGTGTCCACCTACCGCCGCGGCGGCAAGCGGCGGGTCCGACCCGCCAGTTAGTCGGTTGACCTGGTGCGGGAGGATCTACAGGCGTGAGCGAACACATCCTCGACGAGCTGTCCTGGCGCGGCCTGATCGCGCAGTCCACCGACATCGACGCCCTCCGGCGCGAGCTCGACCAGGGTCCCGTGACGCTCTATTGCGGCTTCGACCCGACCGCGCCCAGCCTGCACGCCGGCAACCTGGTGCCGCTGCTCATGCTCAAGCGGTTCCAGCGCGCCGGGCACCGGCCGATCGTGCTGGCCGGCGGTGCGACCGGGATGATCGGCGACCCGCGCGACACCGGTGAGCGCACGCTGAACACCCTCGACGTCGTCGCCGAGTGGGCCGGGCGCATCCGCGGCCAGCTCGAACGGTTCGTCGACTTCGACGACTCGGCCACCGGCGCGATCGTCGAGAACAACCTGAACTGGACCGGGCAGCAGACCGCCCTGGAGTTCCTGCGCGACGTCGGGAAGCACTTCTCGATCAACGTCATGCTGAACCGGGAGACGGTGAAGCGCCGGCTCGAGGGCGACGGCATGTCCTACACCGAGTTCAGCTACCTGCTCCTGCAGTCGCAGGACTACCTGCAGCTGTACCGCCAGTACGGCTGCAAGCTGCAGGTCGGCGGGTCCGACCAGTGGGGCAACCTCGTCGGCGGGGTCGACCTGATCCGGCGGACCGACGGGGCGGCCGTGCACGCGCTGACCGCGCCGCTGGTGACCGACGCCGAGGGCCGCAAGTTCGGCAAGTCGACGGGTGGCGGGAACCTCTGGCTCGACCCGGAGATGACCTCGCCGTACGCCTGGTACCAGTACTTCGTCAATGTGGGTGACGCCGACGTCGTCCGCTACCTGCGGATGTTCACCTTCCTCGACCAGGAGGAGATCGCCGCGCTGGCGGAGGACACCGAACAGCGTCCCCACCTGCGGGCCGCGCAGAAGCGGCTGGCGGAGGAGTTCACCACCCTCGTCCACGGTGAGGAGCAGACCCGCCAGGTGATCAACGCCAGTCAGGCGCTGTTCGGCCGAGGTGAACTCGGTGACCTGGACGAACGCACCCTCGACGCGGCGATGGCCGAGGTGCCGAACGGCAAGGTCGACCCGTCCGGCGACGCGACGATCGTCGATCTGCTGCTCGCCGCGGGCCTGGTGGACAGCAAGGGCGCCGCGCGCCGCACCCTCAAGGAGGGCGGCGCGTACGTCAACAACGTGAAGATCGCCGACGAGGAGTGGAAGCCGTCCCGCGAGGATGCCCTCCACGGCAAGTGGCTGGTGGTCCGCAAGGGCAAGCGGAACGTCGCCGGCGTCGCGCTCGGCGGCTGACCGGCTCCGGTGGCCCGAAACAGGGGCCTGACCTGCGAGAACGCGGTTAAGGGACCCCCCTGTTTCGGGCCCTCCGGAGGGGTGTAAAGTTCTCCAAGTCGCCAGGGAAACCGGGTGGCCACCGGGACACGAACCAAGCTCTCGCGGATCGCGATTGAGTGGGTGTCCCACCAAAAACTGCTAGGAATACTCGCTTCGGGTAAGGCCGCTTGACGGCGGTGCGACTCGGGGTGTGTTGCTTGAGA